>NZ_JBEYXR010000014.1:0-203775 GCF_040645135.1 Streptomyces sp. NPDC046859 | reverse complement strand
CGCCCGGTTACATTCCGAACCCGGAAGCTAAGCCTTACAGCGCCGATGGTACTGCAGGGGGGACCCTGTGGGAGAGTAGGACGCCGCCGAACAATTTTTGGGAAAGGGCCCACACCTTATGGTGTGGGCCCTTTCTGCATTTAAGCTCGGACTTATGCGCTATGACCTCGTCATTTTTGACAACGACGGTGTTCTCGTCGACAGCGAGCCCATTTCCAATCGGCTCCTCGCGGCCTATCTGACCGAGCTCGGGCACCCGACGTCGTACGAGGACTCCATCAGGGACTACATGGGGTCGGCGATGCACCGGGTGCACGACCTGGTGCTCGATCGCACGGGGGAGCGGCTTCCGGCGGACTTCGACGACGTTTTCCACGCCCGGGTGTTCGCAGCGTTCGAGCGGGAGCTGAAGCCCGTGGCCGGCGCCGGGGACGTCCTGGAAGCGCTCGCCGCACGTGGAGTGCCGTACTGCGTGGCCTCGTCAGGAAGCCATGAGCGGATCAGGGTGGGGCATCGGACGACGGGCCTGGACCGGTGGTTCGACGACGCGCGGATCTTCAGTTCGCAGGATGTGGGGCGGGGGAAGCCCGCACCGGACCTCTTCCTCCATGCCGCCCGGCGGATGGGGGTCGCGCCCGAGCGGTGTGTCGTCGTCGAGGACAGTCCGCTGGGGGTGCGGGCGGCCGTGGCCGCGGGGATGGACGTCCTCGGGTTCACCGCCATGACGCCGGCCGCGCGGCTGTCCGGGGCGATCGAACTCTTCTCCGACATGGGCGAGTTGGCCGACCTGTTGGGCTGACATTTGTCATGCCGAGGTCCGGACGATCGTTTCTACCGGGGACCCCCGCCCGGCCGCGAAGCTTATGGGCATGACGACGAACACGGGGACGACCGAGGGAAGCACGACCGGTGGGCGGAAGAGGCCGCTGCGGAACTTCCTGCCGTTGATCATCGATGTGGCGGTGCCGCTCGGGGCGTACTACCTGCTGAAGAACGGCTTCGGGATGAGCACTCTGACGGCGCTCGCGCTCAGCAGCGTGGTGCCGGCCGTGCGCACCGGGTGGAGCGTGTGGAGGGCGCGGGAGGTCAACGGGATGGCCGCGCTCATCCTGGTGGTGAACGTCGTCTCGCTGCTGCTGAGCTTCGTGGCGGGTGACCCGCGGCTGATGATGGCCAAGGACAGCGCCATCAGCAGCACGATCGGAATCGGGATCATCGTGTCGGTGGTGCTGGGCAAGCCGATGATGACGGCGGGGATGAAGCCCTGGGTGGTGAAGGGCGACGCGGGCCGGGAGGCCGCCTGGGCCCGGCTGCACGGGGGGTCGGCACGGTTCCGGCGGGCCGAGCGGATGTTCTCGCTGGTGTGGGGTGTGGTCCTGCTCGCCGAGTGCGTGGTGCGGGTCGTGGGGGCGTACACCCTGCCGGTGGACACCATGGTGTGGCTCGGCAATGTGATCATGATCGTCGCGATGGTGCTCGGTTTCGTCGTCGGTGGGGCCCTGGGCGCAGGGCCGATGGCCGCGATGGTCGTCGCCGAGGCGAAGGCGTGGGCCGAACGGGACGCGCGCGAGGGCCAGCCCGCGGTGAACGGTCCGTCCATCGCGCCCCTGATCGCCGCCGGTCGAAGCTGAGGGGAATTCACCTTTGGCTGGATCTACCCACGGATACCCCGGGGCCCTACGCTCGCCGCCATGACTGATGTGCTGCGGCGCGGTAGGGCCTCGCTGGCGTTCGGTTTCTTTGCCCAGGGCGTCGCCTTCGCCCTGCTGGTGACGCGGATCCCGGCCATTCAGGACCGGTACGGGGTGTCCGACGCGCTGCTGCCGGCCTTTCTCGCGGCCGTGCCGATCCTCGCCGGCGTCGGCAGCGTCACGACCGAGCGGCTGGTGCGGCGCATCCGCCCGAGCCGGGTGCTGCGCTGGTCGCAGCCCGTGGTGCTGCTGGCGCTGCTCGGTGTGGGAGCCGGGGACCGCATGGTCGGACTGGCCGTCTCGCTCGCGGCGTTCGGACTGGCCGTGGGCGCGCTGGACGCCTCGATGAACATGCTCGGGGTGAGCCTGCAGCGGGCGTACGGCCGGAGCATCATGCTCAGCTTCCACGCGGCGTACAGCCTGGGCGGGATCGTGGGGGCCTCGCTGGCGTGGGCGGGGGCGCACTGGGATCTGCCGCTGGCGGTGTCGTATCTGCCGGTCGTCGTGGTGCTGTTGCCCGCGGCGCTGGTGGGGAGCCGGTGGTATGTCGACGCCACGAAGACGCAGACGCCCGTAGCGCAGGACGCGGGGGAGGGCGGGCAGCCCGTCGTGTTCAAGGCGCTGCTGCCGCTTTGTCTGGTGATGACCTTCGCGTACATCGGGGACTCGACGGTCTCCAACTGGAGCGCGAAGTATCTCCAGGACGTGCTCGGCAGCTCCGAGCAGCTGGCGACCGTGCCGTACAACGTGTACATGGTGACCACGCTGCTGGGGCGGGCCATCGGGGACTTCGGGGTGCGGCGGCTCGGGGCGGTGGCCGTGGTGCGGCTGGGGGCGCTGGTGGCGGCCGTCGGGTTCGCGGTGGTGGCGACGGCGCCGGGCGCCTGGTTCGGGATGCTGGGGTTCACGCTGCTCGGGCTGGGACTGTGCGTGCTGGTGCCGCAGACGTTCGCGGCGGCCGGGAGGCTGTTCCCGGGGGCGTCGGACGCGGCCGTCGCGCGGCTCAACGTCTTCAATTACGTGGGGTTCCTGATCGGTTCGCCTCTGGTGGGGGCGCTGGGCGACGCGTGGAGCTATCGCGGGGCCATGCTGGTGCCGATGGTGTTGGTGCTGGTGACGCTCGTGTACGCCCCTTCGTTCGCCGCGCGGCCGGACCGATACGGTGGCGGGCATGAGCGGCCGCGCACAGCTGATGTGGGACGAGGCAGTAACGGGCTATGACTTCGGCCGGGACCATCCGATGGACCCGGTGCGCCTCGGTCTGACCAGGAAACTCGTCGGAGCCTTCGAGCTGGACCAGCACATGGACGTCGTCGCGGCCCAGCCGGCCGGTGAGTCGACCCTGCGGCTGGTGCACCGGGAGGACTACATCGCGGCCGTGAAGGCGGCGTCGGCGGACCCGCGGGCGGCCGACCAGTCGTACGGTCTGGGCACCCTGGACGATCCGGCGTTCGCCGGGATGCACGAGGTGTCGGCGCTGATCGCGGGCCAGTCGGTGGGCGCGGCGGAGGCCGTGTGGCGGGGGAGCGCGCTGCACGCGGTGAACTTCACGGGCGGGCTGCACCACGCGATGCCGGCCGGGGCGTCCGGGTTCTGCATCTACAACGACGCGGCCCTGGCGATCGCCCGGCTGCTGGAGCTGGGTGCGGAGCGGGTCGCGTACGTGGACGTCGACGTGCACCACGGGGACGGGGTGCAGGCGGCGTTCTGGGAGGACCCGCGGGTGCTGACGATCTCGCTGCACGAGCATCCCCGGACGCTGTTCCCGCAGACCGGGTGGCCGCAGGAGACCGGGGCCGCCGAGGGGTCCGCGGTGAACGTGGCGCTGCCGGCGGGCACCGGGGACGAGGGCTGGCTGCGGGCGTTCCACGCCGTGGTGCCGGAACTGCTCGCGGACTTCAGCCCGCAGGTGCTGGTGACGCAGCACGGGGCCGACACGCACTTCGAGGATCCGCTGGCGCATCTGGCGGTGTCGCTGGACGCGCAGCGGGCCGTGCAGGTCGCCTGCCACGACCTGGCGCACGAGCACGCCGGGGGGAAGTGGCTCGCGCTGGGCGGTGGCGGGTACGCCGTGGTCGAGGTGGTGCCGCGGTCGTGGACGCATCTGGTGGCGATCGCGGCGGGGCGGCCGATCGAGCCCACGACGCCGGTCCCGGAGAGCTGGCGGCAGGAAGTGTACGCGCGGACCCGGCAGTTGGGTCCGGCCCGGATGACCGACGGGCGGTGGCCGGTGGCCTGGGCGGACTGGGAGTCGGGGTACGACCCCGCGGACCGGCTGGACCAGGCGGTGCTGGCGACGCGCAAGGCGGTGTTCCCGCTGCGGGGGCTGCTCCCTTGAGGAGGCTGTTCCGTTAGCCCGACCGTGCGGTCCTTGCCCGGTTCGGGCGTCCGTCGGGTGTCGGGTCCGCCAGCATCGCTGGGGTGCTGAGTACCGCGGCGCTTCGCGCCCATCTCGTGGCCGTGGGGCTGGCCGGGACGGTGGCGACCTCCCGTGAGGCGAGTCTCAGGAGTTACCGGCTGTTCGCCGCCCGGGATCCCCGGGTGCTTATCGGGCTGGATCCCGAGGGGGCCTGGGGGCAGCGCGAGCTGCTCGCCCTGATGGCGGAGAAGTGTGGGGTTTCAGCCGATCCTGGCTGTGTCTCGGGTCCCGATGCGATCGATCCGGAACGGACTCTGACCGCTCTGGACGCCTTTTCCGACCGGATCGGGAGGATCGCCCAGCGTGGCGGACCGGTGCTGCTCGGCACCGGGCACCCCCACCGGCTGCTCGGGTTCTACGGCGCCCTGGCAGACGCGCTCTCGGCGGCAGGGTGTGCCGTCCTCACCCCGGCGCATGGTCGCCGTGTCGACATAACGACCCGGTTCGGCCTACGTACGTACAACCTCGCCTACGTACGGGGAGTCGCGCTGGTGAGGGCGCCCGACGCGTCCCGCTCCGGTTGTGAGCCCGGCGCACACACCCACTCCCCCCTCCCGGTTCGGGTCGCGCTGGCCGCCGCCGCAGAGGCCGGCGGGCCGCTGCCGCAGCTGGTGATCGGGGACCACGGCTGGGTCTGCGGGGCAGGTCAACTGGGGTTCGAGGCCATCGGGCTCGCCGACACCAACGACCCCGCGCTCTTCGTGGGGGAGGCCGAGGGGTCCGTGTCCGTCGCCGTTCCACTTGATGACGCTGTGCGGTCTGATTACTACCGCCCGCTTACCCGCTACGTACTCAATCGAGCGTGTCTGTCACAGTAGGTCGCCGATGGCTGCACCTCTTCCCCACTCGCATCACCCGCACCTACATTGGGGAGTGAGCACGCAACGACGAAGAGTCACCGGAAGGGGAAGCCGGTGGCCGTCGAGTGCGGAAGGTTCAGGTGTGTCATGGCTGCAGCTGGCGAGAGGCCTCTGAACGAGGTTCAGTTCCTTACCGTGGCGGAGGTCGCCTCGGTGATGCGAGTGTCGAAGATGACCGTGTACCGGCTGGTGCACAGCGGTCATCTGCCCGCGATCCGGGTGGGACGGTCGTTCCGTGTCCCGGAGCAAGCGGTTCACGAGTACCTTCGCGAGAGTTACGTGGGGGTGGAAACCGCCTGACAGCACGGGCCGGGGGGTTCCCGGGACCGCCGGTGACCCCCTCGCCCCCTCGATTACGACCTCAGCGCCGGGGCGGGTAGGCTAGCCCCTCGTAGGTCGTGTGGGCCCATGGCGCCCAAACACCGAGTGATGAGAAGTGAGCGAGGGTAGTCGTGGGCTCTGTTATCAAGAAGCGGCGCAAGCGGATGGCCAAGAAGAAGCACCGCAAGCTGCTCAAGCGCACGCGCGTTCAGCGTCGCAACAAGAAGTAAGCGGCGCCGCGAGAAGCGGCGTGTCTGTGGCCCCCCACCGCATCCGGTGGGGGGCCACAGGTGTATGACGGGGGAATTTCCGTCACGTCACGCATCGGGTGGTCATCACAGCGCAACATCCACCCGCTAAGTTGGCGGCACACGGGGAACTCGGCTGGCGTACGAGGGCTGGAAGGAAGGCGCTGATCTTGGGCAAGGTCGTGCTCGTCACCGGGGTGGCCCGTCAACTCGGGGGCCGCTTCGTACGCCGGATCCAGCGGGACCCCCAGGTGGACCGGGTGATCGCCGTGGACGTGGTCCCGCCCGAGCACCACCTGGGCGGCGCGGACTTCATCCAGGCCGACATCCGGCAGCCCACCATCGCGCGGGTTCTCGCGGAGAGCGGCGCCGACACCGTCGTGCACATGGACGTGACCGGGACCGCGCTGGCCAGCGGCAGCCGGACCACGGTCAAGGAGACCAACGTCATCGGGACGATGCAGCTCCTGGGCGCCTGCCAGAAGTCCCCCGTGGTCGAGCGGCTGGTCGTGAAGTCCAGTACGAACGTATACGGGTCGGCGCCCCGCGACCCGGCCGTCTTCACCGAGACCACCCCGCCCAAGTCCCTGCCCAGCGGCGGCTTCGCCAAGGACGCCGTCGAGGTCGAGGGCTATGTGCGCGGGTTCGCCCGGCGGCGGCCCGACGTCGCCGTGTGCGTGCTGCGGTTCGCCAACATCCTCGGCCCCACCGCGGACACCCCGCTCGCCTCGTACTTCTCGCTGCCCGTCCTGCCGACCGTCCTCGGGTACGACCCGCGCCTGCAGTTCGTGCACGAGGACGACGTCATCGAGGTGTTGCGCATCGCCTCGCACGAGGCGCGCCGGGGCACGCTGAACAGCGGCACCTTCAACGTCGCCGGGGACGGCGTCCTGCTGCTCTCCCAGTGCGCGCGGAGGCTGGGGCGGCCCACGGTGCCACTGCTGCTGCCCGCCGTGACGTGGGCGGGCACGCTGGTGCGTAGGCTGGGAATGTCGGACTTCTCGCCGGAGCAGATCCGGTTGCTCACCCACGGTCGGGTGGTGTCCACGGACCAGATGTGCGAGACCCTCGGATTCCAGCCGAAGTACACGACGGCCCAGACGTTCGCGGACTTCGCGAGCAGCCGCGGCCCGGGATTGCTGCCGCCCGAGGCCCTCGCAGGGGCCGTCGACCGGATCGCCGCGCTGCCCGTCCTGGACGGCGGTCACCCCCCGACGCAGAGCGCCAACTGAGGAGCGCATCAACGATGGCGGACGCCAAGGTCATTCCGTTCGACGACGACCGGTCCCGCGGAGGCGCCGTACAGCGGCCGCCGCGGCGCCGGAACACGGCGAGCCGGCGCCAGAACGGTGAAGGCGGGCCGGTCGGCGAGGTCCAGCCCCTGCCGGGACGGTCCCTCGCGCAGGATGATGTCCCTGTGACTGCTGAGGAAGAGCCGGCCCCGCAGCCCCCGCACGACGGCGGTCTGGAGCGGCGCATCGCGAGCGGCCTGGCCTTCCTGCGCCGGCGCCTCACCGGGGACTACGACGTCGACGACTTCGGGTACGACGAGGAGCTCACGGACCAGGTCCTGATGTCCCTGCTGCGGCCGGTGTACGAGAAGTACTTCCGGGTCGACGTGAAGGGCGTGGAGAACATCCCCGCCAAGGGCGGCGCGCTGATCGTCGCCAACCACTCCGGGACGCTGCCACTGGACGGCCTGATGATGCAGGTCGCCGTGCACGACCACCATCCCGCGGGACGCCATCTGCGGCTGCTCGCCGCCGATCTGGTGTTCATGCTGCCGGTGGTCAACGAGCTCGCCCGCAAGCTCGGGCACACGCTGGCCTGTACGGAGGACGCCGACCGGCTGCTCGGGCAGGGCGAGTTGGTCGGTGTGATGCCGGAGGGCTTCAAGGGCATCGGCAAGCCCTTCGGCGAGCGCTACAAGCTGCAGCGCTTCGGCCGGGGCGGCTTCGTGTCCACGGCGCTGCGCCGGCGCACGCCGATCATCCCGTGCTCGATCGTCGGGGCCGAGGAGATCTACCCGATGATCGGCAACGCGAAGACGCTGGCCCGGGTGCTGGGCATCCCGTACTTCCCGCTGACGCCGACCTTCCCGTGGCTGGGTCCGCTGGGAGCGATCCCGCTGCCGACGAAGTGGACGATCCAGTTCGGCGAGCCGATCCACACCGACGGTTATCCGCCGGAGGCGGCCGAGGACCCGATGCTGATGTTCAACCTCACCGACCAGGTGAGGGAGCAGATCCAGCACACGCTCTACAAGCTGCTGGTGCAGCGCCGGTCGGTCTTCTTCTGAGGGGCCGCCCGACGGCCCTGGCGGGCGCGTACACGACGATGGGGCACCCCCGGTGGAAGGGGTGCCCCATCGTCGTACAGGCGGGTGGCGGAGCCGCTAGCCGGCGTCCTCGCCCTCGATGCCCAGACCGGGCAGGAGGCCCGGGAGCAGGGGCGGGAGAGTGACCGCCGGGCCGTTGGCCGGGGTGGACGCGGACGGCGAGGCGCCCGAGCCGCCGGTGGCCTTGGGCGGGTCGAGCAGGCCACCGGTGTTCCCGCCGAGCAGGCCGTCGCCCTCGCCGGCGGAGTCCTCGGCCGACTTGCTGGGGCCGCTGGTGCGGTGGCCGCCCTCGGTCGAGCCGCTGCCGCCGGCGCTGGGGCGGGCCGACTTGTCGGCGCCGGACGTGCCGGTGGAGGACGAGCCGGAGCCGCCCCGGCCCTTGCCGTCGCTGCCGTCCTTGGCGGGCGGCGGGAGCAGGGACTGGAGCGGGGCGACCTCTTCGTCTATGGCGTCGAAGACGGACGACACCCGGTCGCTGACGTCCCCGAGCTGGAGGGGGAGCCGCTCGCGCATGCTGCCCCACGTGGCGCGGTGGGAGCGGGAGAACGCGGAGAGGGCCTGGATGGGTCCCAGGGAGTCCGGGTCGCGCTCGTACGCCTCGCGCAGCAGCCGGTGGCCCTCGGAGGCGTCGTGCTGCATGCCGGCCAGGGCGCGGCGGATCTCGGCGAGCGACTCGTGGTCGTACTGGCCGCCGCGGCCGCGCTCCATCAGCCTGCGGGCCTCGCTCAGCCGGGTCGAGGCCTGGTCGAGGTAGACGCGCCCGCGTTCGTCCTCGCCGTCGGCCAGGACGTTCAGCTTGAAGTCCTCGATGCCGCGCTTGAGGCCGTAGAGGGAATCGCCGGGCAGGGCGTCGCCGCTGGCGGCGGCCACCCCGCCGAAGGCTCCGGCGGCGACTCCGACGCTGAGTCCGCCGGCGGTGAGTCCCTTGGCGAGGCGTGAGCGCGGGCGGAGTCTGCTCATCGGGGTCGCCCGGTGGGCCCCGCGCGCCCGGTCGGACCGCTGTCCGGGCAGGGTGGGACCCGCCTCGCCCGCCGCGGTGCCCTCTTGGAGCATGGCCTCCATCGCGGCCACGAGCTGGGCTCGCTGCACGACCTTGACCTCGGGGTCCAGCACGGGCTTGGGCAGCTCGCCGAGACCCGTGGCCAGGGCCAACAGGCGCCCTTGCTCGGTCTGTTCCGCAGCAGCCGGTGCCGGTCCCCCGGGCTGCTCGGCCTGCTCGGCCGCCGTGCCCCGGTCGGTCAGCTCCTCCAGGGCCTGGGCGAAGGCGCTCGTCCGCCGGTGCGCCGATACGTTCGCGATCACTGGCGGCACCTCCTCTCGTCATGACGGTCGACTCCCCAGGGGGTCCTGAGGGTTGCACCCCCTGACCATTTCCACACGATCGGGTGATCGAAGTGGGTCAGGGAGTGACCACAGGGAGCCTGCATCCCGCACAACGAGTGGCGCGGCACTTGGGTTACGGACGAAGAATGAACGGGCCGCGAAGTCAACGGACTTTCACCGAGGGTGAGTTGGCGATTGCGGACAGTGCCGGTGCGGTGGGGGGACGCGTTCAGCGCGCGTCGTCCGGGAGCAGTCGGGCGAGGGTGCGGACGGCCCGGTACTGGAGGGTCTTGATGGCGCCCTCGTTCTTGCCCATGACGCGGGCGGTCTCCGCGACGGAGAGGCCCTGGAGGAAGCGGAGGGTGACGCACTCCTGCTGCTGCGGGTTGAGCCGCCGGACGGCCTCCAGCAGCGCGGCGTTGGAGAGCGATTCGAGGACGGAGTCCTCGGGTGAGCGCTCGACCTCGTTGGCGTCGAGCATCTCGCCGGTGGTCACCTCCAGCCGGAAGCGGCTCGACTTGAAGTGGTCGGCGACCAGGTTGCGGGCGATGGTGACGAGCCAGGCGCCGAAGTCCCGGCCCTGCCAGGTGAAGGTGCCGATACGGCGCAGGGCCCGCAGAAAGGTCTCGCTGGTGAGATCCTCCGCGGTGGCCTTCCCTCCGACCCGGTAGTAGATGTAGCGGTACACGGTGTCGCTGTACTGGTCGTAGAGCCGGCCGAACGCGTCGGCCTCGCCGGCCTGCGCGCGTTCCACCAGGTCCATCATGCGCGCGCTGTCGCTGTCCGCGGCGGGGCGGCGGGCGGTCGTCGCGCCGGTCGAGCGCCCCCGTCTGCCGACGGCGGCGCTTCCCTCGGCGAGCGCGTAGCACGGGCCTACGGGTGCGGCGGTTACGGCGAGGGCAGGGACGGCGTACGCGGTGGGGACGAAACCGCGCAACAGGTCGAGGACCGTCGCGCGGAGCGTAGCCAGGCCCGAGGCGTCAACCCCGACGTGTGGGTACACGGGACTCCCAGAGGCAGAGCTTCCATCACATGCAGTACGGGACCGTTCACCCGTCGTAGCGACGGAGGGGTACCGGAATGCGTCTGAGGAGAATAACGCTTCGTGCAGGCACTGCTACGCCCAGTTGCTCAAATCACCGATTGCGTCTCTTCTGTAACCGATTGACGCCCGATCAAGTGCCACAGAGTGACCGTTTGTTGATCGAGTCCGTCCGTCTTCCGGCTGACAACGGGGCGTGTTGTGGCCGTGTGCAGCCAACGTGACTGGACAGACGGGTGCCTGGGCAGAGAGACGACTCGGCCCGCGGGCCGGGCGTGCCTACCGGCGGCGGCGGTGCAGGGCGATCGCGGCCGCCGTGCCCCCGGCCACCGCGCCGACGCCCGCCGCGGCGGGGATACCGACCTTGGCCGCCTTGCGGCCCGTGCGGTAGTCGCGCAGCCGCCAGTCGAGGGTGCGGGCGTGCTTGCGCAGCTTGGCGTCGGGGTTGATCGCGTAGGGGTGGCCGACCAGGGAGAGCATCGGGATGTCGTTGTGCGAGTCGCTGTACGCGGCGCACCGCGACAGGTCCAGGCCCTCCGCCAGGGCCAGGGCGCGCACGGCCTCCGCCTTCGCCGGGCCGTGCAGCGGCTCGCCGACGAGCTTGCCCGTGTAGACGCCGTCCACCGACTCCGCGACCGTGCCCAGGGCGCCGGTCAGGCCGAGGCGGCGGGCGATCACCGTGGCGATCTCCACCGGTGCCGCCGTGACGAGCCACACCTTCTGGCCCGCGTCCAGGTGGGCCTGGGCAAGGGCGCGGGTGCCGGGCCAGATGCGCTCGGCCATGTACTCGTCGTAGATCTCCTCGCCGATCGACTGGAGCTCGGCGACGCGGTGGCCCTTGACGATCGACAGCGCCGAGTCGCGGGCCTCCTGCATGTGCTCGGGGTCCTCGACGCCGGCCAGCCGGAACCACGCCTGCTGCCAGGCGAACCGGGCGAGCTCGCGCGTCTCGAAGAACTTGCGCTTGTACAGGCCCCGCCCGAAGTGGAAGAGGGCGGCGCCCTGCATCACCGTGTTGTCCAGGTCGAAGAACGCGGCGGCCCGTTCGTCGCCGAGCACCGGGAACTCCGGTTCGGTGGCGGATACCTCCGCGACCTCCTGCGAGGACTTGCGCGCTGCCTCGGCCGAGGCCTCGCCAGCCAACACGCTCCGCGCCGTGGCGGGACGCCTACGGGGAGTGAGCCATCCAAGAGCGGCCATGTTCGTGAGCATAGCCATTCCCCCAGGGGCCTCCGGGGCCGCGACGTTCAAAAGTCGTGAACTCTCCGCGACCGCGCAGTTAAACGGCGTGGTCCGACACGTGCGCCGCGGCGCGGGACAATGGCCGGCATGAGCCCCCTCTTCCGTCGCACTCCGGCCAGGCCTCCGCAGGACCGGCTCGTCACCCTCATCGGCAAACCCGACTGCCATCTGTGCGATGACGCGCGGAGCGTGGTGGAGCGGGTGTGCGCCGAGGCGGGCGTGCCGTGGGAGTGGAAGGACATCACCCAGGACCCGCGGCTGCACGACGAGTACTGGGAGCAGCTCCCCGTGGTCCTGGTCGACGGGGAGCAGCACACGTTCTGGCGCGTGAACGAGGATCGCCTCCGCAAAGCACTGACCGAGTAGTCCAAAGTTCTTCGGAAACGGCTTAGGATCGACGGCGAAGTGGTCTCGGGGGCGAGGATCGTCGAGGAGAGTGTGCGGTTTTGCCCCCAGGAGCAGAGGAACGGTGGTGCGTATGCGCCGGTTCCACAGCAGTGCGCCGGGCGTGCGTGAGCCCGGTCACGTTGGGCGGGCAAATCGGACACCATCTTTGTGCACGCGTTCACAAAGACATAGCCTTCATTCGACGGGGCGGTCATGTAGGGACGTGTGACCGCCTACAGCCCCGCTCTACCCGCAGGAGCACCGTGGCAACTGGCCGAACTCACCGACCGGCGACCCGCAGCCGAGGGATTCCCGAGGCCACCGTCGCCCGGCTTCCGGTGTACCTCCGAGCCCTGACCGCACTGTCGGAGCGCTCGGTCCCCACGGTCTCCTCCGAGGAGCTCGCGGCCGCGGCGGGGGTCAACTCCGCGAAGCTGCGCAAGGACTTCTCCTACCTCGGCTCCTACGGGACCCGTGGCGTGGGGTACGACGTCGAGTATCTCGTGTACCAGATCTCCCGTGAGCTCGGGCTCACCCAGGACTGGCCGGTAGTGATCGTCGGCATCGGAAACCTGGGTGCCGCGCTCGCCAACTACGGCGGGTTCGCCTCCCGCGGCTTCCGGGTCGCCGCGCTCATCGACGCCGACCCCGCCATGGCGGGCAAGCCCGTCGCCGGCATCCCCGTGCAGCACTCCGACGACCTGGAGCGGATCATCCAGGACAACGGCGTGTCCATCGGCGTCATCGCCACCCCGGCCGGCGCCGCCCAGGCCGTGTGCGACCGCCTCGTGGCCGCGGGCGTCACCTCCATCCTGAACTTCGCGCCGACCGTGCTGTCCGTGCCGGACGGCGTCGACGTGCGCAAGGTCGACCTCTCCATCGAGCTGCAGATCCTCGCCTTCCACGAGCAGCGCAAGGCCGGTGAGGAGGCCGCCTCCGCCGGCGGTGTCCAGGCCGCCCCCCGCAACACCTCCCCCGACCAGGGACCCGACGGGGACGTGCCCGCCGTGATGCCGGCATGAGTCTGCTCGTCGTCGGGCTGAGCCACCGCAGCGCCCCCGTCAGCGTCCTGGAGCGCGCGGCACTGAGCGCGGACGCCCAGGTCAAGCTGGTCCAGGACACGGTCGCCGCCGAGCCGGCCACCGAGGCCGCGGTGCTCGCCACCTGCAACCGCATCGAGCTGTACGCCGACGTGGACAAGTTCCACGCCGGTGTCGCCGAGCTGTCCACGCTGCTCGCCCAGCACAGCGGGGTGGGCCTCGACGAGCTCACGCCGTACCTGTACGTCCACTACGAGGACCGCGCCGTCCACCACCTGTTCTCGGTGGCCTGCGGACTCGACTCCATGGTGGTCGGCGAGGGCCAAATCCTCGGCCAGATCAAGGACTCCCTGGCCAAGGCGCAGGACCTGCACAGCGCCGGACGACTGCTGAACGACCTGTTCCAGCAGGCTCTGCGGGTCGGCAAGCGCGCCCACTCCGAGACCGGCATCGACCGCGCCGGGCAGTCCCTGGTCACCTTCGGCCTGGAGCAGCTCGCCGAGGGCACGGACGTCACCGTCTGGGCGCGCGGCAAGAAGGCCCTGGTCATCGGCGCGGGCTCGATGTCCTCCCTGGCCGCGGCCACCCTCGCGCGGGCCGGGGTCGGCGAGATCGTCGTCGCCAACCGCACCCAGGAGCGCGCCGAGCGCCTCGCCGAGATCCTCACCGACGGCACGCACGTGCCGGCCCGCGCGGTACCGATGGACGCGGTGCCGGCCGAGCTGACACGTGCCGACGTCGTCGTGTCCTGCACCGGCGCCACCGGGCTGGTCCTCACCGCGGAGGAGGTCGCCGGCGCGGTCGAGGGACGGACCGGCCGGCCGGCCGCCTTCGACGGCGGCGGGCGTACGGCGCCCGCGCCCCGGACGGAGGCCGACGGCACCGATGTGCCGCGGACCCCGCTGCCGCCCTCCGGGGTCGGCACCGACGAGGAGTGCCCGCTGGACCTCGCCGCGGTGCAGGGAGGTTTCTCCGTGCACGGCGAGGCCGCCGTCGCCGGCATGGACGCCGCCACCCTGGAGCAGCACGCGGCCTGGGCGGCCGGCGGCGCCGTCGACCGCCGCGAGGCGTCCCGCCGCAGCCCCGAGACCGACGCCGAGCTGATCACCGCGCTCGCCGCGACCGCGGCCACCGTCGGCCGCATCCCCGAGCGCCGCAGGCCCGAACCGGTCGCCGAGACGCCCCGCCGGGCACCCGTGCTGGCGCTCCTCGACCTCGCCATGCCGCGCGACATCGACGCCGCCGCGCACCGGCTCACCGGAGTGCGGCTGGTGGACATCGAGTCGCTGGCGGAGGCCTCGGCCGACGCGCCCATGGCGGCCGACGTCGACCAGGTCCGCCGTATCGTCGCCGACGAGGTCACGGCCTTCGGGGCGGCGCAGCGGGCCGCGCACATCACGCCGACCGTCGTCGCCCTGCGCACGATGGCCGCCGACGTCGTGGCCGGCGAGATCGCCCGGCTGGAGGGCCGTCTGCCCGGCCTGGACGACAAGCACCGCAGCGAGATCACACAGACCGTGCGGCGCGTGGTCGACAAGCTGCTGCACGCCCCGACCGTACGGGTCAAGCAGCTCGCCGCGGAGCCCGGCGGCGCCGGGTACGCGGACGCCCTGCGGACCCTGTTCGACCTCGACCAGGAGACGGTGGCCTCCGTCTCCCGGGCCGGGGAAAGCACCGAGAAGAACCGAGGCCCACGATGACTCAGCAGCCACTACGGCTCGGCACCCGGCGCAGCAAGCTCGCCATGGCCCAGTCCGGGCAGGTCGCGGACACCGTGAGCCAGGTGACCGGACGCCCCGTCGAACTCGTCGAGATCACCACGTACGGTGACATCTCGCGCGAGGCCCTGTCGCAGATCGGCGGCACGGGTGTGTTCGTCACCGCGCTGCGCGACGCCCTGCTGCGCGGGGAGGTGGACTTCGCGGTGCACTCCCTGAAGGACCTGCCGACCGCCCAGCCCGAGGAACTGGTCCTGGCGGCGGTCCCGGAGCGCGAGGACCCGCGGGACGTGCTCGTCGCACGGCACGCCCTCAAGCTCACCGACCTGCCGCGCGGCGCCCGCATCGGCACGGGCTCGGCCCGCCGGGCCGCCCAGCTGAACGCGTACGCCCGCGGCCACGGCCTGGACGTCGAGACGGTCCCGATCCGCGGCAACGTCGACACCCGCATCCGGTACGTGCACGACGGCGAGCTGGACGCGGTCGTCCTGGCCGCGGCCGGCCTGAGCCGCATCGGCCGCCTCGACGAGGTCACCGACTTCCTGTCGGTCGACACGGTTTTGCCCGCCCCCGGCCAGGGGGCCCTGGCGATCGAGTGCACCGCGGACAACGCGGACCTCATCGCCGCGCTCGGCGAACTCGACGACCCCTTCACCCGGGTCGCCGTCACCGCCGAGCGGTCCCTGCTCGCCGCCCTGGAAGCCGGCTGCTCCGCCCCTGTGGGCGCGCTGGCCGACCTTCCCCCGCTCTCGGCTCCGCTGGAGCGGGGGGACCCCCAGGCCGAACGGCAGATTGTCAAGGAAATGCGCCTGCGCGGCGTCGTCGGTACTCCCGACGGCACGCGGATGGTGCAGCTGTCCACCACCGGTCCCGTGCCCGAGACGCACGACCAAGCGCTGGCGCTCGGTCGCGAACTCGCCACCGAGATGCTTGCCCAGGGCGCGGCCGGTCTGATGGGGGAGCGAGCACAGTGAGCCCCACCACTCTTCCCGCCGGCCTCGATCACGGGCACGTCACCTTCCTGGGTGCCGGACCCGGGGATCCGGGGCTGCTGACTCTGCGCGCCGTCGAGGCGCTGGCGCACGCGGACGTCCTGGTCGCCGAGCACGAGGTGCTCGACGTCGTACGTCAGCACGCCAGGCAGGGCGTCGCCGAGGTGCACACGGACACGGGCCCCGACGGGGACACCGTCCCGGGCACAGGCACGCCCCAGCTGGCCGTTGTTGACGGCGCGTCAACGACCGCTGCGCTACCCGCGGTGCGGGATGCCGCACATCTTGTCATGGAGGCCGCGCGGGGCGGCAGGCGGGTCGTGCGTGCGGTGTCCGGGGACCCCGGCCTCGACACGTACGCCGCCGGCGAGATGCTGGCCTGCGCCGCGGCCGGTGTGCCGTTCGAGGTCGTGCCCGGTGTCGCCGCGGCCGTCGGTGTGCCCGCGTACGCCGGTGTGCCGCTGCGGGACGCGCAGGGCACGGACGTGCGGTTCGTCGACGCGCGGACCGCGTCCGACCGGTGCTGGACCGAGGTGGGCGCGTCGGACGGGACCGTCGTCGTGTCGACGACCCTCGACAGCGTGGCCGCCGCGGCCGGCGAGCTGGTGTCGGCCGGGCGCAAGCCCGACACACCGCTGACGGTGACCGTCGCCGGCACCACCACCCGGCAGCGGACGTGGACCGCGACCCTCGGGACGATCGCCCAGACGCTGAAGCAGGCCAAGGTGCTGCCCTCGCCCGAGGGCGGCAGGCCGGTGATAGCCGTGGTCGGTGAGCGTTCCGCGGCCGCCCAGCGCGACCAGTTGTCGTGGTTCGAGTCCAAGCCGCTGTTCGGCTGGCGGGTGCTCGTGCCGCGGACGAAGGAGCAGGCGGCCTCGCTCTCCGACCAGCTGCGCTCCTACGGGGCCGTGCCGCACGAGGTGCCGACGATCGCCGTCGAACCGCCGCGCACGCCCCAGCAGATGGAACGGGCCGTCAAGGGCCTGGTCACCGGCCGCTACGAGTGGATCGCGTTCACCTCGGTCAACGCGGTCAAGGCGGTACGGGAGAAGTTCGAGGAGTACGGCCTCGACGCCCGGGCGTTCGCCGGGATCAAGGTCGCGGCGGTCGGCGAGCAGACCGCGAAGGCGCTGATCGCCTTCGGCGTGAAGCCGGACCTCGTGCCGAGCGGCGAGCAGTCGGCCGCCGGGCTGCTGGAGGACTGGCCGCCCTACGACCCGGTCTTCGACCCGATCGACCGCGTGTTCCTGCCCCGCGCCGACATCGCCACCGAGACCCTGGTCGCCGGGCTCATCGAGCTGGGCTGGGAGGTCGACGACGTCACGGCCTACCGGACCGTACGGGCATCGCCGCCGCCGGCGGAGACCCGCGAGGCGATCAAGGGCGGCGGCTTCGACGCCGTGCTCTTCACCTCGTCGTCCACGGTCCGCAACCTCGTCGGCATCGCGGGCAAGCCGCACAACGTGACGGTGATCGCGTGTATCGGCCCGGCCACGGCCAAGACCGCCGAGGAGCACGGCCTGCGGGTGGACGTGATGGCCCCCGAGCCGTCCGTGCACAAGCTGGCGGAGGCCCTGGCCGACTTCGGCGCGCGGCGCCGTGCGGCTGCCCTCGACGCGGGGGACCCGGTGACGCGGCCGAGCGAGCGGCGGCCGGGGGCGCGGAGACGCCGGTCGACGACCTGAGCAGGAAACGGCCCGCACCCGAGTACTCGGGTGCGGGCCCTTCGCATGCGTGCCGTCAGCGCCCGGAGGCGTACGGCAGGAAGGCCGTCCACGTGGTGGGGGCGAGGGCGAGGCGGGGGCCGTCCGGGTCCTTGGAGTCACGGACGAGTATGCGGTCGGGGGTGGGGGCGACTTCGACGCAGTCGGGGCCCTCGTCCGTGCTGTAGCTGCTCTTCGTCCAGGTGAGGTCGGTGTAGGGCTTGAGGGTCATGTCTCTCCAAGCACGTTCTCGATGAGGGCCATCGACTCTCGTGGGCTGAGAGCCTGCGCCCGGATGGTCCCATAACGGATGTCGAGGAGCTGCACTTCCTTCGGCTCGCTGATCACGCGACTGATGTGCTGCACCTCCACGTGTCCGACGGTGGTGCCGTCCTTGAGTCTGAGCAGCCGGAACGAACCGGCGAGACCCGAGTTCTCCTCATGGCTCAGCGGAAGCACCTGGAGGTCGACGTTGGGCAACTCGGCGATCTCCAGCAGCCGTTCGAGCTGACCACGCATGACCATCCTGCCCCCGATGGGCCGGCGGAGCGTCGACTCGCACTGGACGAAACTGAGGAGAGGGCGAGCCGTCGTGGCACTGACGATCTCCTGACGCGCCACCCGGGCCGACAGCCGTTGCTCCAGTTCGTCGGCCGAGAAGGGCGGTCGGCGCGCACCGAACACGGCTCGTGCGTACGCCGGGGTCTGCAACAGCCCGTGCACCACGGAGCTGTTGTAGGCCCCCAGCTCCACTGCCTCCGCCTCAAGCCGCTTCAAGTCCCGTACCTTCTTCGGGTACCGGACCTCCGCCACGTCCCTCTTCATCGCGGCGATCTTCCCGCCCGCCCCCAGGGCCCGGTCCGCCGCGTCCAGGTACTCCGGCCGGGGGATGCGCCGGCCCCGCTCCACCGCGGAGACCAGTTCCTCGCCGTACCCGATGGCCGCCGCGAGCTCCGCCTGGGTGAGCCCGGCCGCCTCCCGCCACAGCTTCAGCTGCCGTGCGACCGTGCGCATCACGGCCCCGGCCTCCTCGTCGTCCAGCCCCGTCTCCCAGCCGCTCATGCCGTCGTCCCTCCCGCCGCGCGCCTTCCCCGGACCAACTCGGTGCGGGCGCGCGGGGTCACCCCGGACGGCCCGGACAAGAGCCGGACAGATCCGGTGAGGTCAGCGGCAGAGGGCCTCGATGTCCTCGGCGAAGGCCGGGAACTCCGCGCGGGCCTCGGCCAGGAGGGCGAGGGCCGGGCGGCGGGGGGTGGTGGCGTGGCGTTCGGCGAGGGCGGTGAGGGTCGCGTCGGGGCGTGGGTCGCGGCCCTCGAACTGGACGGCCTCCAGGGGGCCGCAGCCGTCGGCCAGCATCCACAGGAAGTCCGAGAGATTGGCGGCGACCACGCCGACCTCGCCCTCCGAGCCCATGAAGACCACGGGCTGCTCGGCGAGGGGGCGGCCCGGACGCACGATCCAGAGGGCCGCGAGGCCGCCCGTTCCGTCCTGCCCGAACACTCGGTAGGCGGCGCCGTCGAGTTCGGGGTTCCCCGTCCACTGGCGCAGCCAGCCGGTGGTCTCCTCGGCCGACTCGAAGGTGTCGTAGGGCTCGAAGTCGATGCCCTCGCCGTCGGCGTAGTCGATCTCCGTGCGCGCCAGTTCCGCGAGAGGCGCGGGGAAGGCGCGGTCGTCTTCTGTCGTCGTCCGATCCACGCGTGCACGGTATGGGCCGGGACTGACAACGGGGCCCGCGGGGCCGACTCTGCGTCGGCAAAGGCACCCGTGGGGCGGGCGTAGCGTAGAGGGATGACGACGTACGGATCCTTCCCCGGTACTCGGCCGCGGCGTCTGCGGACCACCCCCGCCATGCGGCGCATGGTCGCCGAGACCAGGCTGCACCCCGCCGACCTCATCCTCCCGGCCTTCGTGCGCGAGGGCGTCAGCGAACCGGTGCCGATCGAGGCCATGCCGGGCGTCGTCCAGCACACACGGGACAGCCTGAAGAAGGCCGCCGCGGAGGCCGTCGCGGCCGGCATCTCCGGGATCATGCTGTTCGGCGTGCCGGAGGAGAGCAAGAAGGACGCCGTCGGCACGGCGGGCACCGATCCGGACGGCATCCTCCAGGTCGCCCTGCGGGACGTGCGGGCCGAGGTCGGCGACGACCTGCTCGTCATGTCCGACCTGTGCCTGGACGAGACCACCGACCATGGGCACTGCGGTGTCCTCGACGCCGAGGGCCGAGTCGACAACGACGCGACGCTGGAGCGGTACGCCGAGATGGCGCAGGTCCAGGCCGACGCCGGCGCCCACGTCGTCGGGCCCAGCGGCATGATGGACGGGCAGATCGGCGTCATCCGCGACGCGCTCGACCAGATCGGGCGCGAGGACGTCGCGATCCTCGCCTACACCGTCAAGTACGCCTCCGCGTTCTACGGCCCCTTCCGGGAGGCCGTCGGCTCGTCCCTCAAGGGCGACCGCAAGACCTACCAGCAGGACCCGGCGAACGCCCGGGAGTCGCTGCGCGAGCTGGCCCTCGACCTGGAGGAGGGCGCCGACATGGTGATGGTCAAGCCGGCCGGACCCTACCTCGACATCCTGGCGCAGGTCGCCGACGCGGTGGACGTGCCGGTGGCCGCGTACCAGATCTCCGGCGAGTACTCGATGATCGAGGCCGCCGCCGAGAAGGGCTGGATCGACCGCGACCGGGCCATCCTCGAGTCGCTGACCGGCATCCGGCGCGCGGGCGCGCGGAACATCCTCACCTACTGGGCGACGGAGGTCGCGCAGAAGCTCGGCCGTTCGTAGCGGCGCCCTTCGACGGCCCGCTCCCGCTGTCGGCCGCCGCTCCCGACGGGCCCTCGTCGCGCAGGCCCTTGCCGTCCTCGCACGCGGTGAGCGCGAGGGCGGCGACCACCACCAGCGTGGCGGCGGTCAGCCGGGCGCGGAAGCGTGACGGGTGAGCGGACATGAGGCGGCCCTTTCCATGAGTGCGGGTTGGGATCGTGCCCAGCCTGCTCGATCACCCGGGCCGGTCGCCACCCCGTGCGGGGGATCTGGGACGCCTGAGGTCACCGCACGCCGCTGACCTGCGCCGATGCGGTGGGCCGGGGGACGGGTGTGGGACGGCCGGGCGGCGCTGTCCGCATCGCGGAAAGGTCGTTGTAGAGGGCATATGGATCTCTAGGCTTCGGGGCAGGAAGCGCACCCCGCCGCAGCCGAAGGAGCCGTCCGATGACCGTCGCCGAGCCCGTGCCCGCAGCCCTCCGCACCCCGGCGGCCGTACCGCCGCTCGCGGCGCGGACCACCGCCGTCGGCGGATCGCCCGTCCGGGACATCCTCGCCGTCACCGCACGCCCCGAGGTCATCAACTTCGCGGGTGGCCTGCCCGCGCCCGAGTCGTTCGACCGTCAGGCCATCGCCGCCGCCTTCCAGGCCGTGCTGACGGAGACACCCGCGCGGGCGCTCCAGTACTCCACGACCGAGGGCGAGCCGGGTCTGCGGGCCGGGCTCGCCGCCCGGACGACGGCCCAGGGTCTGACCACGGACGCCGACGACGTCCTCGTGACGACCGGCTCCCAGCAGGGCCTGTCCCTCCTGGCGACCGCCCTGCTGGAACCCGGCGACACCGTGCTCGTCGAAGAACCCTGCTATCTGGCGGCACTTCAGGCGTTCGGGCTCGCCGGGGCGCGGATCGTGGCCGTGCCCGGCGACGCGGACGGCGTCGACCCCGACGCGCTGGAGGAACTCGTCGCCCGGGAGCGGCCCAAGCTCTTCTACACCGTGCCCACCTTCCAGAACCCGACCGGCCGGACCCTGCCCGCCGACCGCCGGGCCGCCGTCGCCCGGGCCGCCGCCCGGCGCGGGCTGTGGATCGTCGAGGACGACCCGTACGGCGAACTGCGGTACGAGGGCGAGTGCGTGCCCTGGATCGCCTCCTTCCCAGGCGCGGAGGACCGCACCGCGCTGCTCGGCTCCTTCTCCAAGGTGATGGCGCCGGGGCTGCGGCTGGGCTGGCTGCGCGCCCCGGCCGCGCTGCGCAGGGCGTGCGCGGTCGCCAAGCAGGCCGCCGACCTGCACACCCCGACCGTCAACCAGCTCGTCGCCGCCCGCTGCCTGCCCGGCCTCGACGCCCATGTGGCCGAGGTCCGCGAGATCTACCGCGTCCGCCGCGACGCCCTGCTGGCCGGGCTGCCGGGCGCGCTCCCGGAGGGCTCGGTCTGGCAGCGGCCCGAGGGCGGCATGTTCGTCTGGGTCCGGCTGCCCGCCTCGTACGACACCACCGCGCTGCTGCCCCGGGTGGTGCGGCACGACGTCGCCTACGTCCCCGGCGCGCCCTTCTACGCCGGTGAGCCGGAGCGGTCCACGCTGCGGCTGTGCTTCGTGACGCAGACACCGGAGGAGATCGCGGAGGGGCTGCGGCGGCTGGGGGAGGGGCTGCTCTCCTAGGGCCTTTCGTTTGGATCAGCCCGGCTGTGGCCGACGGGACATGGTGACGTGCCCGAGCGGGGTCTGGTGCGTGCAACTGCAAGGCGGAGGAGGGAGCCGACGCGGAGCGTCGGCGAGTGACGACAACGCCGCAGATGGGCGTGCCAGGCCCCGCGACGCCGGGATGATCCAAACGAAAGGCCCTAGGACGGGCGGGCGGGGGTCAGTCCCACCAGAAGTGCCAGGCCGGCTGACCGAGCACGCGGGTCTCGGCGTAGGCGCGCACGGCGGGGTCGCCGCTCTGCAGGATGTTGTCCGGGCAGAACGCGAAGTGCTCGGCGGCGACGGCCTCCGCCTCGGCCAGGGTGACCGGCGGCGCCGCGACGGAGACGAGCAGGTGGTCGAAGCCCAGCGCCACCACCCGTACGCCGAAGCGGTCCTCCCAGGAGCGGAGCACCGCGCACAGGCGCGCGGTGTCGCCCTCGTGGTTCACCGGGCCCGACCAGCCGATCGCCGCCGGGATGTCCGCGCTGCGGCGGGCCGGGACGAGGGCCAGCCGGGGCTCCTCCAGCAGGCCGCCGCCGTCCACCAGCTCGTCCACGAGGGTCATCGCCACCGCGTCCGGGTCCTGCGGCGAGTCGGGGCCGGGCTCGGCGGCGGTGGCCTCGGCCAGGCCGGGCCACTCCTGGCCGGTCTCCCCGGCGGCGTACTCCTCCCACAGGTCGGCCAGCACCTCGTCGGCGTCGTGGTCCCCCGGGTACGACATCGCGTCGGGCGCCAGCTCCCAGTGCTCCGGGCCGCCCTGTCCGCCGCCCGCGCCGACCACGACCGGCAGCAGTCCGGCGGACCGCCGGGCCGGGGCCAGCTCCGCCCAGTCGCCGGGCGCGGCCGGCGCGTCCGCGAGCCACAGCAGCGGTTCGTGCCAGGTGCCCTGCTGAGTGGCGTCGACGAGCCGCCCGGGCGGGAGTCGGAGACCGAGAGCTGCCCCGGTGGGGTCGCTCATGAGCTTCGGCAGCGGGTTGGGAAGAGTCGCCATGCCGGTGACTGTAGGGGGCGGCACTGACAACTCACCGCGCGATGCGGCTGTCGAAGCACTCCTCGCCGCCGCCGGCGGCCGGGTCGAAGCAGGCGCGGACGACGCTGCCCGGCGCGGCCGCGGTCATGGGCGTGTAGACGTACGAGTCCGCGTCGACGCCGTCCTCGATGCGCACGCCGCGCACCCGGCCGCCCGCCGCCCCGGCGCGCGGGGCCGCCGACATCTCCAGCCGGTCGCCGATCCGCGTCCCCCACATCCGGGCCCAACTCGTCCCGCACTCATGGCTGTAGCGCAGCTCCAGCCAGGCTCCGGTCGCCGTCCGGTACGCGGCGAGGGTCTGCGGCGCGGCCGCGCACTTCATGTGCATCGGGCTCTTGCCCTCGCAGACCGCGCCCCGGCAGCGCGGTCCCGTCGCGGACGGGGGCGGCGACAGCGCGGCCCCCGGCCCGCCGTCGCGGCCCGGCAGGAGGAGGACCACCGCGGCGAGGGCGCCGACGATCACGGCGGACACCGAGGCCAGCACCGCGGCGAGCGTCGCCCGGCGGTGCGCGGAGTATTCCGGCGCCGGGTGGCGTCCCCCGGTGGGCGCGGTCTCCGGCGGGGTCGCGGGGGGTGCCGGCCGGGTCACGGGTCCCGCACGCTCCGCCGCCCGGCCGCTGCCCTCCGACTCGGCGATCTCCCACAGCGCCAGGCAGCGCCCCTCCGGTTCCCCGGCGAGACGGCACAGCTCCCGCACCGCGTCGCGCGGCGGGAGCGTCCGGCCGTTGAGGTAGCGGTCCCAGGAGGATTTGCTGAACGTGGTCCTGGCGGCGAGTCCGGCCAGGCTCAGCCCGGTGCGGTCCTTCAGCTCCCGCAGTACGTCCGCGAGCCGGGCCCGTCCCGGCGACGGCGACGGCGCCGTCATCCCCGCAGCGCCTTCCAGGTGTGCGGCCCGACGATGCCGTCCACCACGAGACCGTCCCGCCGCTGCAGGTCCCGCACCGCGCGCCGCGTCACCGGCCCGAAGATCCCGTCGACTGCGCCCGGCGCGAGACCGGCCCGGCGCAGCAGGCACTGGGCCTCGGCGACGTCCGGCCCCGCGTCGCCCTGGGCCAGGATCGCGCCCCGGGTGCGGCTGAGGCCCGCGTACCAGCGGCCGTCGACCCGTTCGAGGCGGCAGGTGTAGAGCGGTGCCGTGGGCGAGACCGGCGTCGACGACGGAACGTCGGTCGCCACCAGGGTCGCAAGCGGTTCGGCCCGCTCACCGCCGCTCAGCCGGACGACGAGCAGCACGGCCGTGGAGAGCGCCAGCACCAGCGCCACGGCCCCCGCCACCAGGGCGACCCGCAGTGAACGGCCGGGCGGGCGCTGGCCGTCGGCGGCGTCCGGGGCCACCAGCGGTTCCGGGTCGGGCGGTTCGGCGCGTCCGGTGCGCCACGCCTGCGCCGCCACCTCGTGCAGCGCGAGCAGCCGCGTCGGATCCTCCCCCACGGCCCGGGCCAGCGCTTCGACGGCGTCCCCGGGCGGCAGCGACCGGCCCCCCAGATACCGCTCCCAGGACTTCTGGCTGTACCCGGTCCGCGCCGCGAGCTGCCGCAGACTCAGCCCGCTGTGGTCCTTCATACGGCGCGTACACACCACGAACTGCCGTACACGCGGATCCAGTTCCGCGGGCAGCGCTGCCCAACGCGACATGTTCCCCCCATTCGCGTTCACGGTGCGGGCCCGCGGTCCGTGGTCAGTGGCCCACGCGCCCCCCGTGGCATTCTGCATCAGCAACCACGGCCCGCACCGGAGGCAGGTTCCGGCAGCGGTGGGGATTCGGCCACCGCCCGGCCGCGGGCGTCCCGCCGTGACGTCGCGGAGAGCCGCGTCCTCGCAGGTCGACGGGCGGGACGTCCCGCGACGACGTCACTTCCGCGGTGGTCGTGGCACCGGCTCCGGGCAGGCACCAGGCTCGTTTCGCCAGCCAGGCGGCACCGGCCGCCACTTGACCGAGATCGAGAGGGACACGTATGCGACCGAATGTCTGGACCAGGACCCTCGTCAGCGTCACCGCCGTCGTCGGCCTCGCCGCCGGCAGCCTCGCGACCGCCGGGACGAGCTTCGCGGCGCCGGACACCCAGCCGGCGGTGAGCGCCGACGCCGGCGTCCTCGCGGTGAACAACCTCGGACTGAGCACGGCCGAGGCGAAGAAGGTCCAGGGCTGGCTCAAGGAGTACTGGGGCTACACCGGGGCGATCGACGGAGAGCTCGGCACCAACAGCTGGAAGGCGTTCCAGCGCTGCCTCAAGGAGTACTGGGGCTACACGGGCGCGATCGACGGCATCGTCGGGTCGGGCACCATCAAGGCGCTCCAGCGGCTGCTCCAGCACTGGGGCTACACCGGCGCGATCGACGGGATCGCCGGGTCCGGCACCAGGGCGGCCTTCAAGACCTTCGCCAACAGCCGCTAGCCGTCCGGCCCCTCATGGACACGGCCCGTCCTCTCCCACGACGGAGAGGACGGGCCGTGCGCCTGCGTGCGTGCGCCGGGCTCAGAGGCGCTCGGGCGTCCGGATGCCCAGCAGGGACATGCCCTTGGTCAGGGTGCGGGCCGTCAGGTCGCACAGGAACAGGCGGTTCTCCACCTGCGCGGACGTCTCGGCCTTCAGCACCGGGCACTTGTCGTAGAACGTCGTGTACAGCGACGCCAGCTGGTACAGGTACGCGGCCACCTTGTGCGGGGCGTACTCCGCCGCCGCCTCGAAGACCGTGTCCCCGAAGGCGTCCAGGTGCAGGCCCAGCGCCCGCTCCGCCGCGTGCAGCTCCAGCTCGGGGTGCGCGGCCGGCCGGACGTCACCGGCCTTGCGCAGGATCGACTGGATCCGGGCGTACGCGTACTGGAGGTAGACGGACGTGTCGCCGTTCAGCGACACCATCTGGTCCAGGTCGAACTTGTAGTCCCGGCTGGGGGACGTGGACAGGTCGGCGTACTTCACCGCGCCGATGCCGACCTGCGCGGCCCGCTCCTGGATCTCGTCCTCGGTGAGGTCCTGCGCCTTCTCCCGGACGACCTCGGCGGCCCGCTGCACCGCCTCGTCCAGCAGGTCCTCCAGCCGTACGGTCTCGCCCTCACGCGTCTTGAACGGCTTGCCGTCCGCGCCGAGCACGGTGCCGTAGCCCATGTTGTGCGCGGTGACGTCGTCGCCCAGCCAGCCGGCCCGGCGGGCCGTCTCGAAGACCATCTTGAAGTGCAGCGACTGACGGACGTCCACCACGTACAGCAGCGTGGTCGCGTGCAGGTCCTGGACCCGGTTGCGGATGGCCGTCAGGTCGGAGGCCGCGTAGCCGAAGCCGCCGTCGGCCTTCTGCACGATCAGCGGGACCGGCTGGTCGTCCTTGCCCCGGATGTCGTCGAAGAACACGACGAGCGCGCCCTCCGAGCGCACCGCGACACCCATCTCCTCCAGGAGGCGGGCCGTCTCCGGCATGCCGTCGTTGTACGCGGACTCGCCGACGATCTCGTCGTCGCGGATCTCCATGTCGAGCTTCTCGAAGACCGAGTAGAAGTAGACCTTCGACTCGTCCACGAACTGCTGCCACAGCTCGAGGGTCTCCTTGTCGCCCGACTGCAGGGCGACGACCCGCTTGCGGGCCCGCTCCTTGAACTCCTCGTCCGTGTCGAACAGCGCCCGCGACGCCTTGTAGACCCGGTTCAGGTTCGACATGGCCTGCTCGCCGTCGACCTCGGAGGCCGGCGCCAGCTCGCCCGGGTGCTCCAGCAGGTACTGGATGAGCATGCCGAACTGGGTGCCCCAGTCGCCGATGTGGTGCCGGCCGATCGTCTTCTCGCCGGTGAAGTCGAGCATGCCCCGCAGGGCGTCGCCGATCACCGCGGAGCGCAGGTGGCCGACGTGCATCTCCTTGGCCACGTTCGGCTGGGCGTAGTCGATCACCGTGATCCCGGGCTCGGCCTTGGGCGCCACGCCGAGCCGGTCGCCGTCGGCGTACCGCGCGGCCAGGTTCTCGACGATGGCCCGGTCCGCGAGCGTGATGTTGAGGAAGCCGGGGCCGGAGACCTCGACGTCCTGGATCACGTCACCGGTGGTGATGCCCGCCACGACCTGGGTGGCCAGCTCCCTCGGGTTGGACCTGGCCTTCTTGGCGAGGGCGAGGATGCCGTTCGCCTGGTAGTCCGCCCGGTCGCTGCGTCGGAGCAGCGGGTCGACGTCGGTCGCCTCCGGCAGGGTGGCCGAGAGGGCGGACGTGAGCTGCTGCTCGACAGAAGCGCTGAGGGGCGTGACCGAGGCCATGGGATGGGGTGCCGTTCTCCTCGTGGGACGGATAGACCCGGCCAGTATCCCATGGGTGGTAAAGCCGTTTTCTCGAGCGCGAGACCGTCTGGGAGAATGACATGTCGGCCGTGGACCGCGCGGCTGCCCTGTGGAGAAAGAAGGACGTGCCGATCGTGGCTCAGAGCACCGAGACCACCGACTGGGTCTCCCGTTTCGCGGATGAGGTCATCGAGGAGTCGGAGCGTCGGGCCCCGGGCAAACCGGTCGTCGTCGCGTCCGGTCTCTCCCCCTCCGGCCCCATCCACCTGGGCAACCTGCGCGAGGTCATGACCCCGCACCTGGTCGCCGACGAGATCCGGCGCCGCGGCCGCGAGGTCCGGCACCTGATCTCCTGGGACGACTACGACCGCTACCGCAAGGTCCCGGACGGCGTCCCCGGTGTGGACGGGTCGTGGTCCGAGCACATCGGCAAGCCGCTGACCTCCGTCCCGGCCCCGAAGGGCTCGCCGTACCCGAACTGGGCGGAGCACTTCAAGGCCGCGATGACCGAGGCGCTGGCCGAGCTGGGCGTGGAGTTCGACGGGATCAGCCAGACGAAGCAGTACACCTCGGGCGTCTACCGCGAGCAGATCCTGCACGCCATGAAGCACCGCGGTGACATCGACGCGATCCTCGCCCAGTACCGCACCAAGAAGGCGCCGGCGAAGAAGCAGCAGAAGCCGGTCGACGAGGCCGAGCTGGAGGCCGCAGAGGGCTCCGGCGCCGCGGCCGAGGACGACGGCAGCTCCGGCTCCGCCGGGTACTTCCCGTACAAGCCGTACTGCGGCAACTGCGAGAAGGACCTCACCACCGTCACCTCCTACGACGACGACACCACCGAGCTGTCGTACACGTGCGACGCGTGCGGCTTCGCGGAGACCGTGCGGCTCGAGGAGTTCAACCGCGGCAAGCTGGTCTGGAAGGTCGACTGGCCCATGCGCTGGGCCTACGAGGGCGTGATCTTCGAGCCGAGCGGCGTCGACCACTCCTCGCCGGGTTCGTCGTTCCAGGTCGGCGGGCAGATCGTCGGCATCTTCGGCGGCGAGCAGCCGATCGGCCCGATGTACGCCTTCGTCGGCATCAGCGGCATGGCGAAGATGTCGTCGTCCAAGGGCGGGGTGCCCACCCCGGCCGACGCGCTGAAGATCATGGAACCGCAGCTGCTGCGCTGGCTGTACGCCCGCCGCCGCCCCAACCAGTCGTTCAAGATCGCCTTCGACCAGGAGATCCAGCGGCTCTACGACGAGTGGGACAAGCTCGACGCCAAGGTCGCCGACGGCACCGCGCTGCCCGCCGACGTCGCGGCGCACTCCCGGGCCATGGGCACGGCCGCCGGTGAGCTGCCCCGCACACCGCGCCCGCTGCCGTACCGCACGCTCGCGTCGGTCGCGGACATCACCGCCGGGCACCAGGACCAGGCGCTGCGCATCCTCTCCGAGCTCGACCCGCAGAACCCGCTGGCCGACCTGGACGAGGCCCGACCGCGCTACGACAAGGCCGAGGCCTGGATCAACTCGCACGTACCCGCCGACCAGCGGACCATCGTGCGCGACGAGCCCGACGCCGAACTGCTGAAGTCCCTCGACGAGGCGTCCCGGCAGTCGCTGCGGCTCCTGCTCGACGGGCTCGCCGAGCACTGGTCGCTCGACGGGCTGAGCCACCTCGTGTACGGCGTGCCCAAGGTGCAGGCCGGCTTCTCCGCGGACGCCACGCCCAAGGAACTGCCGCCCGAGATCAAGACGGCCCAGCGGTCGTTCTTCGCCCTGCTCTACCACCTGCTGGTGGGCCGGGACACCGGGCCGCGGCTGCCCACGCTCCTGCTGGCGGTGGGCCAGGAGCGGGTGCGGCACCTGCTCGGCGCCTGACCGGACACGGAAGAGGGGCCCTCGATCCCGAGGGCCCCTCTTCCGTGTCCGTGTGCCGGTTCCGGTCGGCGGCTCAGGCGATGTGCTCGTCCGTCAGCTCCGCGTTGAGCCGGTTGGAGAACCGGTTCATCATGCGCTTGACGTCCGCCTCGTCCAGCCTGATGCCGTACGTGGCCTCGACGTCGGCGATGAACCCGCGCGGGGTCGGCGCCCCGTTCCCGCCCTTGATCGACTCCCGGAAGACCTGGTAGTAGTCCTCCTCCGACGGCTCGGGAGCCGGCGTGCCGCCCCCCTCGCCGAGCTGCCGGGTACGGCCCGCGGTCACCGGGATCGGGAACGTGCCGGTGTCCTCCGGGGAGGGCTCCTGAAGCGGGGGCTCCTCCTCGTACTGATCGCGGTACTGGTCGGCCCGCTGCTGCTCCGCGTACCAGTCCTCCAGGTGCCCCTGGGGGTCGTACTGGGCGTCGTAGCCGCCGTGGTACTCGACCTGCCGGGGCGTGTTGAACCAGTCCTGCACGTACTCCGGCTCCGGCTCCGGGGGCCCCGCAGGGTGCGGGAACCGCTGGTCCACCGGGCCCGCCTGCCGGGGGAGGGAGGCGGCCACCGCGGCACGGGAGCCCTCCGCGCCGCCCAGGGCCGCCGGACCGGCCGCCGCGGGCACCGCGTCCAGCGCCTGCTGGGGCGCCGGGGGCAGCAGCGCCGGCTCGATGCCCGCCGCCGCCAGGCCCGCCGGGGCGGTCTCGGCCAGCGGGACGCCGTACCGCGCCAGCCGCAGCGGCATCAGGGACTCCACCGGAGCCTTGCGGCGCCAGGCCCGGCCGAAGCGCGAGCGCAGCCGCGCCTGGTAGACCAGCCGCTCCTGCTCCAGCTTGATCACCTGCTCGTAGGAGCGCAGCTCCCACAGCTTCATACGGCGCCACAGCAGGAACGTCGGCACCGGCGAGAGCAGCCACCGGGTCAGGCGGACGCCCTCCATGTGCTTGTCGGCGGTGATGTCGGCTATACGGCCGATCGCGTGCCGCGCCGCCTCGACCGACACCACGAACAGGATCGGGATGACGGCGTGCATGCCCACGCCCAGCGGATCCGGCCAGGCCGCCGCGCCGTTGAAGGCGATCGTGGCGGCCGTCAGCAGCCAGGCCGTCTGGCGCAGCAGCGGGAAGGGGATGCGGATCCACGTCAGCAGCAGATCCAGGGCCAGCAGGACGCAGATGCCCGCGTCGATGCCGATCGGGAACACATAACTGAAGTTCCCGAAGCCCTTCTGGATGGCCAGCTCGCGGACGGCCGCGTACGAACCGGCGAAGCCGATACCGGCGATGATCACGGCGCCGAAGACGACCACGCCGATGAGAACGCGGTGCATCCGAGTCAGCTGCGGTGGCCCGGCCACTCGTACTCCCCTCCCCATGCGTGTTGTTGCGCGCAACAGAGTGGCACATCCGAACGGTGCCCGTGCCCCCGGACCGGCACGAGCCCGGTCCCCGAGGGGAACCGGGCCCGGTCAACATCCCCCGCTGAGCTGCGTGTTGTGACACAGCGGTGGGCGGGGTGTGACAGTCAGCTCTTCTTCGACGCTGACGGGGAAGGGGAGCGCGACGCGTCCTTGGACGGGCCGGGCGAGGGAGACTTCGACGCCGGCTTCGAAGGGGCGCTGCTCGGCGTGCCCGCGTCACCGCCGGCGCCGTTGGCCTTCGCGACCGCGGCCACGGCCTCCTTGAGCGCCTTCTGCGCCAGCTTGTTCAGGGTGTCGGCGTTCGGCGCCTTCTCACCGGCCAGACCGGCGCCGTTGTAGTCGACGGTGACCACGACGTTCTCGGTGCGGGCGACGACCGTCTCCTGCTTGAAGGACCCTTCCTTCTTCTTCAGGTCGTAGCGGACCGCCGTCGCCTCGTCGCCCACTCCGCGCAGCGGCTCCGACTTGGTGTTCTTCGCGCCGGTCACCGACCGGGCGTCCTGCGCCTGGGCCCGGTAGTACTCCTGCGCCAGCTTGTCGCCCGCGCCCCGCGAGGCGTCCGACTCGAAGCGCAGCAGGGAGACGTTGAGCCAGCGGAACTGCGAGCCCTTCACCCCGTTGTTGTCGAGGCTGCTCCAGGAGCAGGAGCCGCGCGTCGACGTGTCGTCGGAGGAGCCCTTCTTGCCGGACTTGGCCTTGGGCACCAGGTCGTCCAGCGTCTTCCCCGACAGCACCTTGCACGCCTCGGGGAGCGCCTTGTACGCGGCGGCCTGCACGGTCGGCGACGCGCTCGCGGACGCCGGCGCCGAGGACTTCGCCCCGCCGTCGCCGCCCTCGGCCGCCTTGTCGCCGGAACCGGAGTCCGAGGAGCAGCCGGCGGCGACCAGCATCACCGGGACGGCCGCGGCGCAGACAAGGGCCCGGCGCAGACCCTTCGCCCACTGCTCACGCTGGTCACGCCGGTCAAGCTGATCTCGCATCGCTGCTCGCTGCATGGTTCCTTCACTCATGACTGCCACTCGTGGTTCCTGCGGTCGGATCGGGTCCGAGGGGCCACGGTACGCGGTGAAGAAGGTGTGTGGTCTCGTTTCGGTTACGTCGCGGGAGGGGGTGAAGGGGTGGGCGGACGGCGCTAGTCGCCCAGCGCGTCGGCCAGTTGCGCGGCCAGTTTCTGGGCCCTGTCCTGCATTTCCTCGCTGTCGGGCACGGCGCCGACGGTCATCGGCTGCTCCTCGTACTCGACCGTGACGATCACGTTGGACGTGCGGAACGCCACAGTCACCTTGCGCTGCTGGGCCGTCGAACCGGACGTGTTGAGCGCGTCGTCGAGGAACGCCTCGTCCCCGAGATCCTCCAGGACGCGCGGCTGGAGTTCGGACGAGGTGCCCCCGGACGCGGAGGTGGAAGGAGAGGAGGACGCCGAAGACGGCGACGAGGGGACGTGCGAGGAAGAGCCGGACGGCGACGGCGAGGAGGAGCCGGTCACCTCGGCGCTCGGCGTGACGGTGCTCACCGGCTCGGGCAGGTCCGCGGCGTCCCGCTGCTTCGCGAACAGCCGCTCCGCCTCGCTCTCGTCGCTGGTCGCGGCGTCATAGGCCACCACGCGCTCGAAGTTGACGAAGAGGTGGTCGGTGGCCAGCGCCGACTCCACCTTCCAGCGGCAGCCGACCTTGCGGTCCGTGTCGAAGGTGAGGGTCGGGGTGCCCTCGTACGCCTTCTCCCGGCGCTTCTCGTCCGTCATCTCCCGTACGCCGGGCAGCAACTCGGCGAGGGTGTCCTCGGCGACCGTGCCGCAGGGCTCGGGCAGATTGCGGTACCGGCCGGGCTCGGCCGTCACGTTCGCCGTACCGGAGTCGCCGGGGTTGGAGTCGTCGGTGGGGCCGCCCTCGCCGGAGCCACCGGTGCAGCCGGCCAGCAGCACCGCGAGGAGCGCGGCGACGCCGGATACGTACGCCTTCCGCTGCACGGTGAGGCTCCTCTCGACGGTGCGGTGTGGCCGGTGTGTTCGCCGGTCCCTCAGTGTCCCCGCTGGTTAATCGCTTGCCGCGCGGGGGCGCCCTCGGCAGACAATGTGTATCGCACGCACTGCTGTGAACGCCGGTCCGCTGTCCTTTTTCGCCGACCTTGGCGCCAGTTTTGCTCTTTCAGACTTGTATGTATTTTCCAGGGGGTTGAGGGCGAGATGTCGTATGTAGAGATGCCGGGTGCGAAGGTCCCCATCCGTATGTGGACCGACCCGGCGTCGGTCGAGGAGTCCGCCCTCCAGCAGTTGCGGAACGTCGCGACGCTGCCGTGGATCAAGGGCCTCGCCGTGATGCCGGACGTGCACTACGGCAAGGGCGCCACGGTCGGGTCCGTCATCGCGATGCGCGGGGCCGTGTGTCCCGCGGCGGTCGGCGTGGACATCGGCTGCGGGATGTCGGCGGTCAAGACGTCCCTGACGGTGAACGACCTGCCGGGGGACCTGTCGCGGCTGCGGTCGAAGATCGAGCAGGCGATCCCGGTGGGCCGGGGCATGCACGACAGCCCCGTCGACCCGGCGCGGCTGCACGGCTTCGGCACGTCCGGGTGGGACTCCTTCTGGCAGCGGTTCGGCACGGTCACCGAGGCGGTGAAGTTCCGCGAGGAGCGGGCCACCAAGCAGATGGGCACGCTCGGGTCGGGGAACCACTTCGTCGAAGTCTGCACCGACACGACCGGTTCCGTGTGGCTGATGCTGCACTCCGGTTCGCGGAACATCGGCAAGGAGCTCGCCGAGTTCCACATCGGCGTCGCCCAGAGGCTCCCGCACAACCAGGGCCTGGTCGACCGCGACCTCGCCGTCTTCGTCGCGGACACCCCGCAGATGGCGGCGTACCGCAACGACCTGTTCTGGGCGCAGGAGTACGCCAAGTACAACCGCACGATCATGATGGCCCTGCTGAAGGACGTCGTCCGCAAGGAGTTCAAGAAGGCCAAGCCGGCCTTCGAGCCCGAGATCAGCGCCCACCACAACTACGTGGCCGAGGAGCGCTACGACGGCATGGACCTGCTCGTGACCCGAAAGGGAGCGATCCGGGCCGGCTCCGGCGAGTACGGCATCATCCCCGGCTCCATGGGGACGGGCTCGTACATCGTGAAGGGCCTGGGGAACGCGCTGTCCTTCAACTCGGCCTCGCACGGGGCCGGTCGGCGCATGAGCCGTACCGCAGCGAAGAAGCGGTTCTCGACGAAGGACCTGGAGGAGCAGACGCGGGGCGTGGAGTGCCGCAAGGACTCCGGTGTCGTGGACGAGATCCCGGGCGCCTACAAGCCCATCGAGCAGGTCATCGACCAGCAGCGGGACCTGGTGGAGGTCGTGGCGAAGCTGAAGCAGGTCGTCTGCGTCAAGGGGTGACCGGCCGGCCGCGCCCCGGTCCCGCTCGGGCGCGCGGGTCACCGCGTAGACGCTGACGAACCCCGCGGGGCTCACCGGGGCTCTCTGTGCACCTTGGTGTTGGAGGCCTGGGCCCGCGGGCGGACCACCAGCAGGTCGATGTTCACGTGGCTCGGGCGGGTGACCGCCCAGGTGATCGTGTCGGCGACGTCGTCGGCGGTCAGCGGCTCGGCCACGCCCTCGTAGACCTTCGCGGCCCTCTCGGCGTCGCCGCCGAAGCGGGTCAGCGCGAACTCCTCGGTCCTGACCATGCCGGGGGCCACCTCGACGACCCGCACCGGCCTGCCGACGATCTCCAGGCGCAGGGTCTCCGCCAGGACGTGGGCGCCGTGCTTGGCGGCGACGTACCCGGCGCCGCCCTCGTACGTGGCGTGGCCTGCGGTGGAGGAGACGACCACCACGGTGCCGTCGCCGCTCGCCTCCAGCCGGGGGAGAAGCGCCTGGGTGAGGTTCAGGGTGCCGATGACGTTCGTCTCGTACATCGTGCGCCAGTCGTCCGGGTCGCCGGTGGCCACCGGGTCGGCGCCGAGGGCTCCGCCCGCGTTGTTGACGAGGACGCCGACCGTGCGGAACGCGGTCGCGAACTCGTCCACGGCCGCGCGGTCCGTGACGTCCAGCGGGTAGGCGGTGGCGGAGTGGCCGGCCGCGGTGATCTCCTCGGCCAGCGCCTCGATCCGGTCCTTGCGGCGGGCGGTGAGGACCACGCGGTAGCCGGCGGCGGCGAGCTGCCGTGCCGTGGCGGCTCCGATCCCGCTGCTCGCACCGGTGACGACGGCGATGCGGGAGGCGGCGGACGGTGCGGCGGTGGCCATGGACTGCTCCTCGGGCGTACGCGGACGGGTTGCCGGCCTCGAAAGACTGTCCGGCCAGGATAGGCGGGCGGGGACCGGCGGTGTCGCGGCCCTACTGCCCCCGCGGGGCCCACATGATCACGGCCATGCCGGTCAGGCAGACCAGGGCGCCCGTGACGTCCCAGCGGTCCGGGCGGTAGCCGTCCGCGACCATGCCCCAGGCCAGCGAGCCGGCGACGAAGATCCCGCCGTACGCGGCGAGGACGCGGCCGAAGTGCCCGTCGGGCTGGAAGGTGGCGACGAAGCCGTAGGCGCCGAGGGCCAGGACGCCCGCGCCGGTCCAGAGCAGGCCCCGGTGTCCCCGTACGCCCTGCCACACCAGCCAGGCGCCGCCGATCTCGAACAGTGCGGCGAGCACGAACAGGGCGACGGAGCGAAGGATGAGCATGACCGCCAGCTTGGCATGCCGCCGCGCGGCCCCCACGTCACCTGTTGGACGCCTGCCGGCCGGGGCGCGGGGGATACATCGCTTCGACCTCGGTGGAAGGAGCGGACATGACGTGGTGGACGCGCGGTGTCGCGGTGGGCGCGACGGCGGTCCTGGCCGCGGCCGGCGGGACGGCTCCGGCGCCGGGCGCGCCGCGGGGTGTCGCCGCGGAGGTCGCCTATCACGGCTCGGCCGTGCTCTCCGGCGGTCTGGTCGGTGTGCGGTTCACCCCGCACCACCACGGCTCGGCGGGGTCCCGGAGTCGGTGGTGCGCATCCGCTGGTCGGAGCCGCCGGCGGACCGTCAGACGCTGCCGCCCACGTGCGCGCGGGCGGAGGAGCGGGCCGTGGTGTGCCGGGTCGGGGCGCTGGAGGCGGACGGCGTGGGGGAGCCGGTCGTGCTGCGGGTGCGGCTGCGGCAGGTGACGCCCGAGGTGCGGCTGGAGTTCGCCACCGTGGCGGACGGCGACCGGGCGGGCTCCGGGCAGCGGGTGCTGGTGCTGGAGACGGGCGACGCGTACGCCTTCTAGCCGTCCTGGTGCTCCGCGCGGGCGTACGCCGTCGGCGGGACTCCCACCGTCGCCGTGAAGTCCCGCACCAGATGGGCCTGGTCGGCGTAGCCGAGCTCGTGGGCGAGTGCGGCCCAGTCGACGCCGGCGCGGGTGCCGGCGTGTTCGAGGGCGTCGTGGATGCGGTAGCGCAGGATGCACCACTTGGGGCTGACGCCCACGTACGCGGAGAAGAGCCGTTGCAGGGCGCGCACCGACAGCCCGTGGTCGCGCGCGAGATCGGCGACGCGGCGGATCGAGCGGTCGGCGCGGACCCGTGCGGCCAGGTCGACGGCGAGGTCGGCCCGGGGGTCCGGGACGCGGGGGAGGGCGAGGAGGAAGGCGTCGAGGGCGGCCACCCGGTCCTCGTCCCGCACGGGGCCGACGACGGTGCGGGCGGTGTCGCCGGTGGCGCCGGGGAAGACCTCCGCGGCGGCGAGGACGCGGCCCGTCCAGCGGGACACCGGCTCCCCGGGGGCGTGGGGCCGGAAGCCGCCGGGCCGGAACTTCACCCCGCAGACCCGGCCCCGGCCGGTCAGCTTGCGGGTGTAGAGGCCGAGCGCGACGCCGGTGAGCTCGGCGTAGGGCGCGCCCTCGTCCTCGTCCCACTGGAAGGTGAGGTTGACGGACGGGTGCGGGACGACGTGGGAGGCATACGGCCCGGGCAGGTCCCAGTCGATCAGCCAGTACCACTCGACGTAGCGGCGCAGCGGCTCGGCGGGCGCGTGACGCCGGAACCGCACACGGCTGAGCAGTCCGGACGGGTCGACGATCCCCCGGGTGTCGTGGCGGGGTGCCTCCATGGCCGGATCGTACGTCGCGTTTGTTCAAGAGGGGCGGCCCTCGGTGTCCCTACGGTCGGGGCATGGACGCGAACAGGGTGGAGACGTACGGCATCGGTGAGCTGCTGGACCGGGCGTGCGAGCGGGCGGTGCCGGTGGTGCGGGCCGTGCCCGACGGGGCGCTCGCCGCGCGCACACCGTGTGCCGAGTACGACGTGAAGGCGCTGGTCAACCATCTGTTCCAGGTGGTCGTCCAGTTCCAGCGGCTGGCCGTGCGGGAGGCGGCCGACTTTGGGGAGACCCCTGATCTGGTCGGTTCCGAGCCGGCGTGGCGGGAGCGGCTGGCCGACGAGGCCCGCCGGACGGCCGCGGTCTGGTCGGCGCCGGGTGCCGAGGAGGGGACGACGGGCGCGATGGGGATGCCCGCGCGCCTCGTCGGCTCGATGGCGCTGCTGGACCTCACCGTGCACGCCTGGGACCTGGCGCGGGCGACGGGCCAGGACTTCCCGGGCTGCGACGCGGCCGTTCTGGCGGAGCTGGACGGGGCGGTGGCGACGCTGGAGCCGACCGCGCGGGCGATGGGGGTCTTCGGGGAGCCGGTGCCGGCGCCCGAGGGGGCCACCGCGTTCGAGCGGCTGCTCGCGCGCACGGGCCGGGATCCGCGCTGGGAATAGTCCACCAGGGGGCCGCCGTTCTCCGGGTATAGTTGAACCATAAACAACCTGGAGGGTGAGCGACCATGCAGTTCGGGATCTTCAGCGTCGGCGATGTCACGCCGGACCCCACGACCGGCCGCACGCCGACCGAGCGTGACCGCATCAAGGCCATGGTCGCCATCGCACTGAAGGCGGAGGAGGTCGGCCTGGACGTCTTCGCGACCGGCGAGCACCACAACCCGCCGTTCGTGCCGTCGTCGCCGACCACGATGCTCGGCTACATCGCGGCCCGCACCGAGCGTCTGGTCCTGTCGACCTCCACCACGCTCATCACCACCAACGACCCGGTGAAGATCGCCGAGGACTTCGCGATGCTCCAGCACCTGGCCGACGGCCGGATGGACCTGATGATGGGGCGCGGCAACACCGGCCCGGTCTACCCCTGGTTCGGCCAGGACATCCGCCAGGGCATCAACCTCGCCATCGAGAACTACGCCCTGCTGCACCGGCTGTGGCGCGAGGACGTGGTGAACTGGGAGGGCAAGTTCCGCAGCCCGCTCCAGGGCTTCACCTCCACGCCCCGGCCGCTGGACGGCGTGCCGCCCTTCGTCTGGCACGGCTCCATCCGCTCGCCCGAGATCGCCGAGCAGGCCGCCTACTACGGCGACGGCTTCTTCCACAACAACATCTTCTGGCCCGCCGACCACACCAAGCGGATGGTCGAGCTGTACCGCAGCCGGTACGCCCACTACGGGCACGGCACGCCCGAGCAGGCCATCGTCGGCCTCGGCGGTCAGGTGTTCATGCGCAAGAACTCCCAGGACGCGGTGCGCGAGTTCCGCCCGTACTTCGACAACGCGCCGGTGTACGGCCACGGGCCCTCGCTGGAGGACTTCACCGAGCAGACGCCGCTGACCGTCGGCTCCCCGCAGCAGGTGATCGAGAAGACGCTCGCCTTCCGCGACTACGCCGGCGACTACCAGCGCCAGCTGTTCCTGATGGACCACGCCGGACTGCCGCTGAAGACCGTGCTGGAGCAGCTCGACCTGCTCGGCGAGGAGGTCGTCCCCGTGCTGCGCAAGGAGTTCGCCGCCCGGCGCCCGGCCGGTGTGCCGGACGCGCCCACCCACTCCTCCCTGCTGGCCCGCCGGACGTCGGAAGAGGTGACCGTCGCATGAGGCTCGTCGTCGTGTCCGCCGGACTGAGCGTCCCCTCCTCCACCCGTCTCCTGGCCGACCGGCTGGCCGCCGCGGCCGGCCGGCAGGCCGAGGCGGACGTCGAGGTCGTCGAGCTGCGCGAACTCGCCGTCGAGATCGCGCAGAACTTCACCAACGGCTTCCCGGGCCGCCGGCTGGCCGCCGCCATCGACGCGGTGACCTCGGCGGACGGACTGATCGTCGTCACCCCGGTGTTCTCCGCGTCGTACAGCGGACTGTTCAAGTCGTTCTTCGACGTCATCGACAAGGACGCGCTCACCGGAATGCCGGTGCTGATCGCCGCCACCGGCGGCACCGCCCGGCACTCGCTCGTCCTGGATCACGCGCTGCGCCCGCTCTTCGCCCACCTGCGGGCCGTCGTCGTCCCGACCGGCGTGTACGCCGCTTCCGAGGACTGGGGCGCCGAAGGACTGGACGGACGGGTCGAGCGGGCGGCGGGCGAGCTGGCCGCGCTGATGCGGGGCCTGGCGGGAACGCGGCGGCCGGCCCCGGACGCCCTCACGGTGGTGCCGTTCGCCGAACAGCTCGCGGCCGTGTCCGACCGGTCCGGAGGCTGAGGGCGGGGGCCCGGACGTGAGATCCCAGTAAGAAGGGTGACCGTACGGGCCCCCTCGCCGCCCGCGGGCCCGGAGCCTTGGCACTATGAAGGCGTGGCCCACACTGTGCTCCTCGCCGAAGACGACCGCGCCATCCGCAACGCGCTGGAGCGCGCCCTGACCCTGGAGGGCTACCGGGTCACCGCGGTCGCCGACGGCGTCGAGGCGCTGGCCCAGGCCCACCGCACCCCTCCGGACGTGCTCGTCCTCGACGTGATGATGCCCGGCATCGACGGCCTCCAGGTCTGCCGGGTGCTGCGCGCCGAGGGCGACAACACGCCGATCCTCATGCTCACGGCGCTCGTGGAGACCCAGGACCGCATCGCCGGCCTGGACGCGGGCGCCGACGACTACGTCGTCAAGCCCTTCGACGTCGAGGAGGTCTTCGCCCGGCTGCGCGCCCTGCTGCGCCGCAGCGGCGAGACGAACGGCGCCGGGGCCTCCGCCGACGCGCCGCGGCCGGCCCCGGCCGGCGCCACCGGGCGGCTCATCGAGGCCGCCGGGCTGCGGATGGACCCGCAGGCGCGGCGGGCCTGGCGGGGCGAGCGCGAGCTGGAGCTGACCCGCACCGAGTTCGAGCTGCTGGAACTGCTCGTGCGCAACGCCGGCATCGTCCTGGACCACGCCACCATCTACGACAAGATCTGGGGCTACGACTTCGGCCCCGGCTCCAAGAACCTCGCCGTCTACGTCGGCTACCTGCGCCGCAAGCTCGACGAGCCCGGCGCCCCGCAGCTCATCCACACGGTGCGCGGCGTGGGTTACGTGCTGCGGGAGGACTGAGTGCGCGGACGGGCCCGCCGCCGGCTCGCACGGCTGCTGACCGGACACCGGCGCACCGGACTGCTCTCGCTGCGCGGCACCTTCGCGGTGTCCTTCGCCGCCGTCGCCGCCGTCGTCACCCTGCTGGTCGGCCTGCTCTCCTACACGGCGGCGGCCCGCCTGGTGCGGGTGGACCAGGAGAGCGTCTTCGACGAGGTCGTGCAGGACCTGCGGGGCGAGGTGCGGCAGCGGGCGATGACGCCGGGCGACTTCTCCTCCTCCGCGCCCGGCCACGACCTGGTGCGGCCCGCCCGTACCGACGTGCAGGTGCTGGGACCCGACGGAGCCGTCGTCGACCCCGGCAACCCCGGTCTGCCGGTCGAGGCCGCCGACCGGCGCGTCGCGGCCGCTCCGACCGCCGGGCGGATGATCCAGCACCGGGACGTCGACGTCGGCAGCGACGTCTACCGCGTCGCCACCGTCGCGCTCGGCGGTGGCCGGGGCGCCGTGCAGATCGCCCAGGAGTTCAGCGACACCGAGGACCTGCTGCGGGCCCTCCAGCAGCGGACCCTGCTGCTGATGGCGGCCATCGTCGTCCTCGCCGGGCTGTTCGGCTGGTGGCTGGCCCGGCGCATCACCCGCCGGCTCGTCGTCCTCACCGGCGCCGCCGAGGACGTCGCCCGCACCCGCCGGCTCGGCATCCAGGTCCCCGTCACCGGGTACGACGAGGTCGGCCGGCTGGGCCGGGCCTTCGACCGCATGCTGGGCCGGCTCGCGCAGTCGGAGGAGGACCAGCGGCGCCTGGTGCAGGACGCGGGACACGAGCTGCGGACCCCGCTCACCTCCCTGCGCACCAACATCTCCCTGCTGCGCCGCATCGACGAACTGCCGCCCGGCGCCCGCGAGGAGCTGGTCGCCGACCTGGGCCAGGAGGCCCGCGAACTGACCGACCTGGTCAACGAGCTGGTCGACCTGGCCGCCGGACAGTCCGACACCGAGCCGGCCCAGCGCGTGGACCTCGCGGAGATCGCCGAGGACGTCGCGGTGCTCGCCCGGCGGCGCACCGGACGGCGGATCGAGGTCCGCGCCTGCGGCGACACCACCCTCACCGGGCGGCCGGGCATGCTCCAGCGCGCCCTGACCAACCTCGTCGAGAACGCCGCGAAGTTCGACCGCGACGGCACCGCGCCCATCGAGATCGGCGTCGCCGGACCCGCCCGCCCCGGCACGGTGCGCGTCGAGGTCCTCGACCGGGGTCCGGGCATCGCCGACGACGACCTGATCCGGGTCTTCGACCGCTTCTACCGCGCCGCCGACGCGCGGTCCCTGCCGGGCTCGGGGCTGGGCCTGTCGATCGTGCGGGAGGTGGCCCTCGCCCACGGGGGCGCCCCGTTCGCCTTCCACCGGGAGGGCGGCGGCACGGCGATCGGGTTCACGGCGGGGCGGCCGGTCGACGCGAGGGTCTCCCGGCAGCTGCCGTGAGGTGCGGCCCGTCCGCCGGGATCGGGGGCACCCGGCCATGTCGTGAGGCGCGGTGGCCATCGGCAGGGGCCTGAGCTGGGCGCGGGCGGTGCGGTGGGCGGCGGTGTATCAGGCGGGGGCGGAGCCGATGACGACGACCTCGCGTACCTCGCTCACGCCGTCGCCTCCGGCTTCACCGGGGCGATCTCGGCGATCAGACCCTCGACCAGGGTCCTGATCTCGTCACGAATGGGGCGGACGGCCTCGACGCCCTGGCCGGCCGGGTCCTCCAGCTCCCAGTCCAGGTAGCGCTTGCCGGGGAAGACCGGGCAGGTGTCGCCGCAGCCCATGGTGATGCAGACGTCCGACGCGCGGACCGCGTCGACGGTGAGGATCTTCGGCGTCTCCTCGGAGATGTCGATGCCGACCTCGGCCATGGCCTCGACGGCGGCCGGATTGACCTGGTCGCCGGGGGCGGAGCCGGCGGAGCGGACCTCGACGCGGTCGCCGGCCAGGTGGGTCAGCCAGGCGGCGGCCATCTGGGAGCGGCCGGCGTTGTGGACGCAGACGAACAGGACGGACGGCTTGTCGGCCATGATGATCGTTCTCTTTCGTCGTACGGCGGATCCCAGCCGCCCATGACTTCAGCCCTCGCTGGTATCAGCGAACGGTGATGTGACAGTATCAGCGCATGCTGACTTCAGCCGATGCTGATGTGATCCGGGTGCTGGGCGATCCGCTCCGCCTGAAGATCGTGACTCTCCTGGCGCGCGAGACGCTCTGCACGACGCACCTGGTCGAGGAGACCGGAGCCAGGCAGACCAACCTCTCCAACCACATGAAGGTGCTGCGCGAGGCCGGGATCGTCGAGACCGAGCCCTGCGGCCGCTTCACCTACTACAAGCTCAAGCCCGAGGTCCTGGCCGGCCTGTCCGAGCAGTTCGCCGAACTCGCCGCCTCCGCCCGCACCGCCGCCGAGAACAAGAGGGCCTGCCCGTGACCTCGACCGAGCCCACCACCGCGCGGATCGAAGTCCCGGTGCTGATCGGCCTGGTCCATGTCGCGCTCGTCTGGCGCAGGAAGTACACCAACGGCGCGGTGACGACGGCGTCGTGACGCGGCACACGGGCGTGGGGGTGGCCGGCGGCCGGGCACGGCTCGCAGCCGGCCATCATCTGGCGGGAGGACCGCGTCTCGGACGACGTGCACGTCGGGAGGACCGCCTGACGGCCCCTACCGGCACGGAAAGGGGCGAAGCCCGCAGACCCCGCCCGGCCTCCACGAGACCCGGCTCAGGGCCACACCAGGCAATACGGCTGATGCCCCGCCTCGTGGAGCCGGTGTGAGAAGTCCTGCCACTCGTGGAGCAGCTGGTACACGTTGAACGCGTCCCGGGGGCCGCCCCGGTCCGGGACCGTGGACCAGATGAAGGCCGCCGCGCCCACCGCCTCCTCGCCTATGCCGCGCAGCGGGTCGACGACCGTCATCGGCAGTTTGACCACGGCGTAGTCGGGGTGGAGGACGACCAGCTCCAGGGGCGGCACCTTGTGCAGGGGCACGCCTTCGATGCCCGTCAGCACCATGGCCGCCATGGTCTCCGGCTTGATCTTGGTGAACATGCCGTTCATGCCGAGTTCGTCGCCGCCGAGTTCCTCGGGGCGCATCGAGATCGGGACGCGGGCCGCGGTCGCGCCGTCCGGAGCGCCGAAGTACTTGTACGTCACCCCCACCCGACCACCATTCCTGCTCCCCGCCCTCAGACGGTCGACCCGGCTGTCGATCCGCCGGTCGAACGGCTCGTGCTCACTCGGTACACCCGTCGCATCTGGCATACCTGGTACAACGTGTCCCTGGCGTACTTCGTTCGAATCCTCCGCGTCGCGTCGGTGCCTTCCCCGCCGGGCACGTCGAGGACCCAGGTCATCGGTCCCCTCGCCCAGTCCGCCACCGCGATGCATATCTCCACCCGACTGCTGTTCTAGGACGCGTGGCGCCCGCCGCGCAACCCGATCATCGTGTCAGTGACCTCCCCCACGGCCGCCCGCCGAAACGTGCGGCGAAACACCTGTCCGCGAGATGTACCCGGTCCCCGATCACCACCGCCCGTATGAGCTGTGTGTATCACGCCCAGTCTCGCAGATCACCCATCGGTGACGAGGGGGTACGGAGGGACACAGGGGTCGGGGAGGGTGGCCCGGGCGCCGGTGGCGGCTCGCGGCCGCCGGTGGGCCCTGGCCTACCCTGAGGAGGTCACAGGCAACCGGAGTCCCGGACCCTCTCAGAAGGTCGGAAAAGGTCGGAGTAGTCGCAGGTCATGAGCGAAGCGCCCTCTTCAGGAACGCCCTATCCATACGATGCGCCCGCCTCGCAGGCGCTGTTCGACCGTGCGGCCGCCGTGACGCCCGGCGGTGTGAACTCCCCGGTGCGCGCCTTCCGCGCGGTGGGCGGTACGCCCCGGTTCATGGTGTCCGGCAGCGGCCCGTACCTGACCGACGCCGACGGACGCGAGTACGTCGACCTGGTCTGCTCCTGGGGACCGATGATCCTCGGGCACTCCCACCCCGAGGTGATCGCCGCCGTGCAGGAGGCCGTCGTCCGCGGCACCTCCTTCGGCACGCCCGGTGAGGGCGAGGTCGCGCTCGCCGAGGAGATGGTCGCCCGGATCGAGCCCCTGGAGCAGGTGCGGCTCGTCTCCAGCGGCACCGAGGCCACCATGTCGGCGATCCGTCTCGCCCGCGGGTTCACCCGGCGCTCCAAGGTGATCAAGTTCGCCGGCTGCTACCACGGGCACGTCGACTCGCTGCTCGCCGCCGCCGGATCGGGCGTCGCCACGTTCGCCCTGCCGGACACGCCCGGTGTCACGGGCGCCCAGGCCGGCGACACCATCGTCCTGCCGTACAACGACCTGGAGTCGGTGCACGAGGCGTTCCACCGCTACCCCGGCGAGATCGCCTGCGTCATCACCGAGGCCTCGCCCGGCAACATGGGCGTGGTCCCGCCGCGGCCCGGCTTCAACCAGGGCCTGAAGGACGCCTGCGGCAAGAACGGCGCCCTGTACATCTCCGACGAGGTCATGACCGGCTTCCGCACCAGCCGCGCCGGCTGGTACGGCGTGGACGGGGTCAAGCCCGACCTGATGACCTTCGGCAAGGTCATGGGCGGCGGTTTCCCCGCCGCCGCGTTCGGCGGCCGGGCCGACGTGATGGCGCACCTCGCCCCCGCCGGGCCCGTCTACCAGGCCGGCACGCTGTCCGGGAACCCGGTCGCCACGGCCGCCGGTCTCGCCCAGCTGCGGCTCCTCGACGAGGCCGCCTACGACACGATCGACGGGGTGTCGAAGACCGTCCAGGCGCTGACCACGGAGGCCCTCGCCAAGGAGGGCGTGGCGCACCGGCTGCAGAACGCCTCCAACATGTTCTCCGTCTTCTTCACCGACCGCGAGGTGCGCTCCTACGAGGACGCCAAGCGCCAGGAGTCGTTCCGCTACACCGCGTTCTTCCACTCGATGCTGGCGCAGGGCGTCTATCTGCCGCCCTCGTCGTTCGAGTCCTGGTTCGTGTCCACGGCCCACGACGAGCGGGCGATCCAGCGGATCGCCGACGCCCTCCCGGCGGCGGCCCGAGCGGCGGCGGAGGCCACGGCGGAATGAGCGACACCTCCCGCGACGACACGCCCACCTCCGAGCACTCCGGGACACCGATGACCGACAGCACCGACATCACCGTCGTCCACCTCATGCGGCACGGCGAGGTGGCCAACCCCGACGGCGTCCTCTACGGCCGCCTGGCGGGCTACCACCTGTCCGAGCTCGGCCGCCGGATGGCCGACCGGGTCGCCGAGCACCTGGCCGACCGGGACGTGACCCACGTCGGCGCCTCCCCGCTCGAGCGCGCGCAGGAGACCGCCACCCCGATCGCCAAGGCGCACGGGCTCGACCTCGCGACCGACGCCCGGCTCATCGAGGCCGAGAACGTCTTCCAGGGCAAGACGTTCGGCGTCGGCGACGGGGCGCTGAAGCGGCCGGAGAACTGGAAGTACCTGGTCAACCCCTTCAAGCCGTCCTGGGGCGAGCCGTACGTCGAGCAGGTCGTGCGGATGATGGGCGCGCTCGAAGCCGCCAAGGACGCCGCGCGCGGGCACGAGGCCGTGCTGGTGAGCCACCAGCTGCCGATCTGGATCCTGCGCAGCCATGTCGAGAAGCGGCGGCTGTGGCACGACCCGCGCAAGCGGCAGTGCACGCTCGCGTCGCTGACGTCCTTCACCTACCAGGGCGACCGGATCGTCTCCGTCGGCTACTCCGAGCCGGCGATCGACCTCGTCCCCGAGCATCTGCGGGCCGGGGCCAAGCCGGTGCGGGGGCAGAGCAAGGGCTTCGGCGCCTGACCCACGGCCCGGGTCAGGGCCCGGGTCACACCCGGGACACGCGGGTGACATTGCTCGCAAATCCTCCACAGTACGGCGGGAACCGGCCCGTTCCTCGTGCCCTCTGACTGGGTGACCACCTGAGCAGCACGACGGACGGGGCAGCCATGCGCGACATCAGCCGACGGGGAGTCATCGGACTCGGTGCGGGAGCGGCCGCGGCCCTCTCACTCGCGGGATGCGGCGCGGCCACGTCGTCCGGCGGGTCGAAGGACAGCGCGGGCTCCGGCGGTTCCGGCGCCCCCCGGGACAACCGGCACGGCTCCCAGGCCGACCGCGCCCGCCCGATAGGCGACGGCTCCACCTCCTACACCGGCAAGCAGCCCCACCAGCCGGACGCGCCGCAGCCGCTGGAGCCGGGTCAGGAACCGCCCCAGTTCGTCGTCTTCTCCTGGGACGGGGCCGGCGAGGTCGGCAACGGCCTCTTCCCGCGCTTCCTGGACCTCGCCCAGGAGCACGGCGCGCACATGACCTTCTTCCTCTCGGGGCTCTATCTGCTCCCCGAGTCGAAGAAGCGGCTGTACGAACCGCCGAACAACCCGCGCGGCGCCTCCGACATCGGCTACCTCACCGACGACCACATCAAGCAGACGCTGAAGAACGTCCGGCGCGCATGGCTCGACGGGCACGAGATAGGCACCCACTTCAACGGGCACTTCTGCGGCGGCAGCGGCACGGTCGGCAACTGGACCCCGCAGCAGTGGCGCAGCGAGATCGACCAGGCCAAGTCCTTCGTCAAGGAGTGGCGCACCAACTCCGGCTGGACCGATCTGCCCTCCCTGCCGTTCGACTACGACAAGGAGCTCGTCGGCGGCCGCACGCCCTGTCTGCTCGGCCAGGACAACCTGCTGCCCACCGCCCGTGAGCTGGGCTGGCGCTACGACGCCTCCTCGCCCGGCGGCCGGCAGGTGTGGCCGGTGAAGAGGAAGGGGCTCTGGGACCTGCCGTTGCAGCAGATACCTTTCCCCGGTCGTTCGTTCGAGGTCCTGTCGATGGACTACAACATGCTCGCCAACCAGTCGGTCAACTCGACGAACGCTCCCAGCTACCGCCACCCGGCCTGGCGCGAGCAGTCGGCGCAGGCGTACATCCAGGGATTCAAGCGGGCATACAAGACAAACCGCGCACCCTTCTTCATAGGCAACCACTTCGAGCAGTGGAACGGCGGCATCTACATGGACGCCGTCGAGGAGGCGCTGAAGCACATGGCGCGGGAGAAGGAGAAGGGCGGCGACATCCGGCTCGTCTCCTTCCGGCAGTTCGTGGACTGGCTGGACGTCCAGAAGCCTGACATTCTCGAAAAGTTGCGCACACTGGAGGTCGGGCAGAAGCCCGCCGGAGGCTGGAGCGCCTTCACCGGAGGCGGCGCCACGGGCGGCTCCGGGACCCCGTCCGGCGCCTCGTCCACGGAGTCCGCGAACGCTGCCTGATATGCGGTTTTGCGCCCGAGAGGGGGGTGCCCAAGATCCCCCGTACGGGCATGCGAAACTTTTCACATGAGTGCCGCCCGCCGCGCCCGCAGCCATACCGCTTCGCTCGCCGTCACCAGCGCCGCCGCTGCCGCGCTGGCTCTGTCCGCGTGCAGCTCGGGCGGCACCTCGGGCGGTGGCGGGGACACCCACTTCGTCGCCGGCGGCAACGGCGTCGACACCGTGAAGCGGGGCGAGCGCGCCGCGGCCCCGACGCTGTCCGGCGCCACCGTCGACGGCGAGCGGCTCAGCACCGCCGACTTCAAGGGCAACGTCCTCGTGGTCAACGTCTGGGGGTCGTGGTGCCCGCCCTGCCGGGCCGAGGCGAAGAACTTCCAGACCGTCTACGCCGACCTCAAGGACCGGGGGGTCCAGTTCGTCGGCATCAACACCCGGGACACCAGCACCACCCCGGCGAAGGCCTTCGAGAAGGAGTTCGGGGTCACCTACCCGAGCCTGTACGACCCCACCGGCAAGCAGATGCTCCGCTTCGGGAAGGGCACGCTCAACCCGCAGGCGATCCCCTCCACCCTCGTCATCGACCGGGACGGCAGGATCGCCGCCCGGGCGCTGATGCCCCTCGGTGAGGACACCCTGCGGGACATGATCAAGCCCGTCCTCGCGGAGAAGTGACGTGAGCGCACTCACCACACTCGCCGCCGACCCGAACCAGACGGTGATGAGCGGCGCCCTGCTGATCGCGCTGCCCGTCGCCCTGCTCGGCGGCCTCGTCTCCTTCTTCTCGCCCTGCGTCCTGCCGCTGGTCCCCGGCTATCTCTCCTACGTGACCGGGGTCACCGGCACCGACCTCGCCGAGGCCCGGCGTGGCCGGATGGTCGCCGGCGCCTCCCTGTTCGTGCTCGGCTTCACCGCGGTCTTCGTCTCCAGCGGAGCGCTCTTCGGGTACTTCGGCGACAACCTCCAGGCGCACAAGGACGTCCTGTCGAAGGTGCTGGGCGTCCTCATGATCGGCATGGGTGTCTTCTTCATGGGCCTCATGCCCTGGATGACCCAGCGTGAGTTCCGCTTCCACCGGCGGCCCGTGACCGGGCTGATCGGCGCGCCCTTCCTCGGCGCGCTGTTCGGCATCGGCTGGACGCCCTGCATCGGCCCCACCCTCACGTCCGTGATCGCGCTGTCGTACAACGAGGCGAGCGCGGGCCGCGGCGCCCTGCTCACCGTCGCCTACTGCCTCGGCCTCGGGGCCCCCTTCGTCCTCGCTGCCGTAGCCTTCCGCAAGGCGCTCGGCGCGTTCGCCTGGGTCAAGCGGCACTACGTCTGGGTCATGCGGATCGGCGGCACGATGATGATCGTGACCGGTGTGCTGCTGCTGACCGGCGCCTGGGACCGCATCGTGCAGGAGATGCAGGTCTGGTCCAACGGCTTCACTGTGGGGATCTGATCGATGAGCGACACGACCGACAAGGCCTCCCCGGCCGTCCCCGAGGGCCAGGACCTGGGCGCCGCCGGTTCCCAGCTCTCCACCGCCCCCGCCGAGGACGCCCCGAACCTGCCGTCGCTCGGTGTCGTCGGCTGGGCCCGCTGGTTCTGGCGGCAGCTCACCTCGATGCGGGTGGCGCTCCTGCTGCTCCTGCTGCTGTCGCTCGGCGCGATCCCCGGCTCGCTCATCCCGCAGACCGGTATCGACGAGACGAAGGTCGCGGCCTTCCGCCAGGCGCACAAGACGCTCGCGCCCGTCTACGACAAGCTCGGCCTCTTCCACGTCTACAGCTCGGTGTGGTTCTCGGCGATCTACATCCTGCTGTTCGTCTCCCTCATCGGCTGCATCGTGCCGCGCACCTGGCAGTTCGTGGGGCAGCTGCGCGGCCGGCCGCCGGGCGCGCCCAAGCGGCTCACCCGGCTGCCCGCCTACACCACCTGGCGCACCGAGGCCGAGCCCGAGCAGGTCCGCGAGGCCGCGCTCGCCCTGCTGAAGAAGCGCCGCTTCCGCGCGCACCTCGCCGGTGACGCCGTCGCCGCCGAGAAGGGCTATCTGCGCGAGGTCGGCAACCTCGCCTTCCACATCGCGCTCATCGTGATGCTGGTCGCGTTCGCCTGGGGCCAGCTCTTCAAGTCCGAGGGCAACAAGCTGATCGTCGAGGGCGACGGCTTCTCCAACACCCTCACTCAGTACGACGACTTCAAGTCCGGAAACCTCTTCAGCCAGGACGACCTGGACCCGTTCAGCTTCACCCTGAAGGAGTTCAAGGGCACCTACGAGGCGACCGGCCCCAACCGCGGCACCCCCCGCACCTACGAGGCCGACCTCACCTACAGCGAGGGCGCCGACGGCCGGGAGAAGAGGACCACCGTCAAGGTGAACGAGCCGCTGGAGATCGGCGGCTCCAAGGTCTACCTCGTCAGCCACGGCTACGCCCCCGTCATCACGGTCCGCGACGGCAAGGGCAACGAGGTCTTCCACGACGCCGTGCCCCTCCTTCCGCTCGACGGGAACGTCACCTCCACCGGCGCGATCAAGGTCATGGACGGCTACCGCGACGCCAAGGGCGAGCGCGAGCAGCTCGGCTTCCAGGCCTTCCTGCTGCCCACCTATGTCCCGGGCAACGAGCTCACCTCGCAGTTCCCCGCGCTGCTCAGCCCGATCATGAACGTCGAGGCCTACCACGGTGATCTCGGTGTCGACTCGGGCCTCCCGCAGAGCGTGTACCAGCTGGACAAGAAGCACCTGAAGGGGTTCAAGGACGACAAGGGCGCGCAGCTCAGGAAGAACCTGCGGCCCGGCGAGACCCTGACCCTCCCGGGCGGCGCCGGCTCGATCACCTTCGAGAAGGAGATCAAGGAGTGGGCCGGCTTCCAGGTCGCCCGCCAGCCCGGCAGCGGCTGGGCGCTTGCCGGCGCCCTCGCGGCGATCTTCGGTCTCGCCGCCTCCCTGTTCATCCAGCGCCGCCGGGTCTGGGTGCGGGCCACCACCGGTGACGACGGCCTCACCGTCGTCGAGATGGCCGGCCTGGGCCGCAGCGAGTCCGCGAAGGTGCCCGAGGAACTGGGCGACCTCGCCGGGATCCTCTACGACCTGGCCCCCGGGGCAGCCGCCCCCGAGGACACCGACGACTCCTCCGATACCCCCGACCCCCAAGCCGTACCTGCCGAAGGGGCTGAGAAGTGACTCTCGCCGCCGCAACCGATCTGGCCGCCGCCACCAACGAGAACCTGGCCAGTGTCAGCAACACGCTGATCTACTCGTCGATGGCCGTCTACACCCTGGCCTTCTTCGCGTACATCGCCGAGTGGCTCCTCGGCAGCCGCAGCAAGGTCGGCCGCACCGCCGCCGCGCTCACCCCGGCCACGTCCGCCAGGGCCGCGGCACCCGCCGTCACCGTGACCAAGGGGGGCTCCACGGCCGTGCTGGAGCGGCCGAAGGTCGTCGTGCGGGCCGCCGCCGGACAGCGGGACGTGCCGGACGGGCCCGGCGCGCACGGCGGGGACGAGCAGGGCGACCTCTACGGGCGTATCGCCATCTCCCTCACCGTCCTCGCCTTCCTCGTCGAGTTCGGCGGGGTGCTCACGCGGGCCCTCTCGGTGCAGCGGGCGCCGTGGGGCAACATGTACGAGTTCAACATCACCTTCTCCACGGTCGCCGTCGGCGTGTACCTGGGGCTGCTCGCGCTGAAGAAGAACGTGCGCTGGCTCGGGCTGTTCCTGATCACCACGGTCCTCCTCGACCTCGGTCTCGCCGTCACTGTCTTGTACACCGCCAGTGACCAGTTGGTTCCCGCCCTTCACTCGTACTGGCTGTACATCCACGTCTCCACGGCGATCTTCTGCGGCGCGGTGTTCTACGTCGGCGCGGTCTCCACGCTGCTGTACCTCTTCAAGGACGGCTACGAGACCAAGCTCGCGAACGGCGGCACGCCCGGCCGCTTCGCGAACTCCGTCCTGGACCGGCTGCCGTCCTCGGCGTCCCTGGACAAGTTCTCCTACCGCGTCAACGCGGCCGTCTTCCCGCTGTGGACGTTCACGATCATCGCGGGCGCCATCTGGGCGGGCGACGCGTGGGGCCGCTACTGGGGCTGGGACCCCAAGGAGACCTGGTCCTTCATCACCTGGGTCGCCTACGCCTGCTACCTGCACGCCCGCGCGACGGCCGGCTGGAAGGGCCGCAAGGCCGCCTACCTGGCCCTGGTCGCCTTCGGCTGCTGGCTGTTCAACTATTACGGCGTCAACATCTTCGTCTCGGGCAAGCACTCCTACGCCGGCGTCTGAGCCGCGGCGGGCGGGCGCCGCCCACGGGTGCGCGCCGGGTCCCGCGGGGTCAGGCTGGTGTCATGACCGGTTCGATAGAACAGGGCACCAGCCAGGCCCACGGGAACACGCACATCCTGCACTTCCTGGTGCGGCTGCCCCGCCCGATGGACGCCGTCTGGCCCTACCTGGCGACCGGGGACGGCCTCGCGTCCTGGTGCACCCCGGCCGGCGTACTCGAACCCCGGCTCGGCGGCACGATCGACCTGGGTGAGCTGGGCAGCGGGCGGATCACCGCCTGGGACGTGGACCGGGTCGCCGAGTACACGGGGGACCGGGGCCGGATCAGGTTCCACCTGGAACGGGACGGCGAGGACGGGGCGGCCCTGCGCTTCACCCACGAGTTCCAGGGCGAGGCCGAGACGGAGCAGCGCTGGCGGTCCCGCTTCGAGCGGCTGATCGAGCGCCTGACGCGCGGCTAGCCCGGCGTCACCCGTCCCACTCCCCGATGTCCTCGTTCCACAGGTCGGGATGACGGGCGACGAAGGCACGCATCAGCCCGACGCACTCCGGATCGTCGAGGAGCACGATCTCCACACCGTGCCCGGCCAGCCAGTCGTGCCCGCCTCGGAAGGTGACCGCCTCGCCGATCACCACCCGTGAGATGCCGAACTGCCGGACCAGCCCCGAGCAGTACCAGCACGGCGACAGCGTCGTCACCATGGTCGTGCCCCGGTACGACCGCTGCCGGCCCGCCGCCCGGAACGCGGCCGTCTCCGCGTGCAGCGACGGGTCACCGTCCTGCACCCGCCGGTTGTGGCCCCGCCCGAGCAGCGCCCCGTCCGCCCCGTACAGCGCCGCGCCGACGGGGATGCCGCCCTCTTCGAGCCCCGCCCGCGCCTCCGCGAGCGCGGTCCCGAGCCACCGCCGCGCCTGTGCCTGATCCATCCCCTCACTGTCCTGCGCACCGACGCCCCCGGCAACGGCGCGAAAACCCCGCGCTCCCGCGCCCGGCCCGCGGCTACGCTCACGTCCGTTCCCGCGGAGAGGAGCGGCAGCCGTGCGCCCCCTGCTCTACCTCGACGTCGACGGCCCGCTGAACCCGTACGCCGCCAAGCCCCACCGCCGGCCGGACGGCTACACGACGCACCGGATGAAGCCCGAGAGCTGGGTCGCCCGGCAGCGGTACACCCCCGCCCACCGGGTGAAGCCCCTGCGGGTGTGGCTGCACCCCGGGCACGGCCCCCGGCTGCGGGAGTTGGCCGAGCGGTACGAGCTGGTGTGGGCGACCACCTGGGGCGCGGAGGCGAACCGCTTCATCGCGCCGGTCCTCGGCCTGCCCGACCTCCCGGTGGTCGAGTGGCCGCCCGGCACGAGCCGCGAGCGGACCGACGGACCCTTCTGGAAGACCGGGCCGCTCGTCGAGCACGCCCGGGGGCGGCCCTTCGCGTGGGTCGACGACGAACTGGGCCCGGCGGACGAGGACTTCGTCGCCGCTCGGCACGAAGGGCCGGCGCTGTTGCTCCGGATCGATGCCCGACTCGGGCTGCGGGAGGCGGACTTCGTGGCCCTGGGTGCCTTCGCCGGTCGGCCGACCAGGTAATTCGGTGGCGTGGGGCCGGGCGGCGGTGTTGGGTTGCTGGGCCCGGACCGTCGCACGGACGCCGGGGGTGAGGAGTGCAGGTGGGGCGTCTGGGGCGGGCCTGGCGGGTGGCCGAACTGCGGCAGCGGGGCGGGGCGCTGGCGTCCTTCGTGGCCGCCTGCTGCGACGACGACAGGCGGGCGCGTGCCGCGCGGGACCTGGGGGCGCGCCTGGCCGCGTACGGGCCCGTCGACCGGTGGGAGGCCGAGGAGGCCGTGGCGACGCTGGAGAGGTGGGCCCGCGACCTCGAGGACCACCCGTACCACCCGGGCGTCCCGCGGCCCGACGAGAGCGACCGGCAGACCCGCGACCACTACAAGGACGTCCAGCGCGACCGCCTGACGACCCCGGCCCGCGACTGGCGGTCGGGGACGCAACTCTCCCTCGACGTCTACCTCGGTCAGCTGAGCCGGGTGCGCGGCCTCGACCCGTGCGTCCGGGAGGACGCGTACTACCTCTACGGCCGCGGCACGATGGCACTGGATGTCGGCGACCGCGCGACAGCGGCACGCGAGACGGCCCGTCTGCGGGAGCTGCGGGACGCCCACGCCTGGTGACGCGCGGCCCGCCCCGGTCAGGGCTCGTCGCGCCTGCTGCCGTCCTCGTCCTCGTCGGGCGTCTTCCCGTCCTCGCCCAGGGACTTGAGGAACTCCGGGTTGTCGTCCGGCGCCACCCACTGCCGGCGCCGGCGGTCCCGCACGCCCGACCAGCCGTCGGCGGCCGGGCTGCGCTTCTTGCCGGCGATGAGCCACGAGATCGAGCCGACCAGCGGGAAGACGAGCACGAGGATCGCCCACAGCGGCTTGGGCATGTGGCGGATGTCCTTTTCCTCCGTGCTGATGCAGTCGATGAACGCGTACACGCTCAGCGCCAGTGGCACGAGGAACATCAGCACCCGGAGCATGGGCCCTCTCCAGTGGAACGGTCGTCGGGCCGGGGGCACGGCCCCCGGGTTCAGGGCCAGGGTAGCCGCTCGGGGATACTTGACCCCATGGCTTACGACGATCTTCGATCCTTGCTCAGGGCCCTGGAGCGGGAGGGCGACCTCAAGCGCGTGAAGGCGGAGGTCGATCCGCACCTGGAGGTCGGGGAGATCGTCGACCGGGTGCAGAAGTCCGGCGGCCCCGCGCTCCTCTTCGAGAACGTGAAGGGCTCGTCGATGCCCCTCGCGATGAACGTCTTCGGCACGGACCGCCGGCTGCTGAAGGCCCTGGGGCTGAAGTCGTACGCGGACATCTCCGACAAGATCGGCGGGCTGCTCAAGCCCGAACTGCCGCACGGGTTCGTCGGGGTGCGCGAGGCGTTCGGCAAGCTGGGCGCGATGGCGCACGTCCCGCCGAAGAAGGTCAAGGACGCCCCCGTCCAGGAGGTCGTGCTCACCGGCGACGACGTCGACCTCGACCGGCTGCCCGCCCTGTTCACCTGGCCCAAGGACGGCGGCTCCTTCTTCAACCTGGGGCTGACGCACACCAAGGATCCCGAGACGGGCATCCGCAACCTCGGGCTGTACCGCCTCCAGCGGCACGACCGGCGCACCATCGGCATGCACTGGCAGATCCACAAGGACAGCCGCAACCACTACCAGGTGGCGGCCCGCAGGGGCGAGCGCCTGCCCGTGGCCATCGCCTTCGGCTGCCCGCCCGCCGTGACCTACGCCTCCACCGCCCCGCTGCCCGGCGACATCGACGAGTACCTGTTCGCCGGGTTCGTCGCGGGCAAGCGGATCGAGATGGTCGACTGCAAGACCGTGCCGCTGCAGGTGCCCGCGCAGGCCGAGGTCGTCCTGGAGGGCTGGCTGGAGCCCGGAGAGATGCTGCCGGAGGGGCCGTTCGGCGACCACACCGGCTTCTACACCCCGCAGGAGCCGTTCCCGGCGCTCACCATCGACTGTGTGACGATGCGCAAGCGGCCGCTGCTCCAGTCCATCGTGGTGGGCCGCCCGCCCACCGAGGACGGGCCGCTGGGCCGTGCGACGGAACGCTTCTTCCTGCCCCTGTTGAAGATCATCGTGCCGGACATCGTGGACTACCACCTGCCCGAGGCCGGCGGCTTCCACAACTGCGCCATCGTCTCGATCGACAAGAAGTACCCCAAGCACGCCCAGAAGGTCATGCACGCCGTCTGGGGCGCCCACATGATGTCCCTGACCAAGCTGATCGTGGTCGTCGACTCCGACTGCGACGTCCACGACCTGCACGAGGTCGCCTGGCGGGCCCTGGGCAACACCGACTACGCCCGGGACCTCACAGTCGTCGAGGGCCCCGTCGACCATCTCGACCACGCCTCCTACCAGCAGTTCTGGGGCGGCAAGGCGGGCATCGACGCCACCCGGAAGTGGCCCGAGGAGGGCTACACCCGCGACGGCGGCTGGCCGGACATGGTGGAGTCCGACCCGGAGACGGCGGCGAAGGTCGACCGCCGCTGGAAGGAGTACGGCCTGTGAGCAGCGCCTCCGCCGCGATCCCGCAGCCCGGACGCACCAAGGCGTTCCTGCGCCTGGTCATGATCGAGCACTCGGTGTTCGCGCTGCCGTTCGCCTACATCGCCGCGCTGACCGCGATGTTCGAGTGGGACGGGAACATCCACTGGGGCCGGCTGCTCCTGGTGACCATCTGCATGGTCGGGCTGCGCACCTTCGCGATGGCCGTGAACCGGATCATCGACCGCGAGATCGACGCCCGCAATCCGCGCACCGCCCACCGCGAGCTGGTCACGGGCGCGATGTCGGTGCGGCACGCCTGGACCGGCGCCCTGGTCGCCCTCGCCGTGTTCCTGGGCTCGGCGGCGCTGCTGAACCCGCTCTGCCTGGCGCTCGCCCCCATCGCGGTCGTGCCGATGGCGGTCTACCCCTACGGCAAGCGTTTCACGAACTTCCCGCAGGCCATCCTGGGGCTCGCCCAGGCGATGGGCCCGGTCGGCGGCTGGCTGGCCATCACCGGCTCCTGGTCGTGGGACGCGGTCATCCTGGGTCTCGCGGTCGGCGTCTGGATCGGCGGCTTCGACCTCATCTACGCCTGCCAGGACGTGGAGACCGACCGCGAGATCGGCGTCCGGTCGGTGCCGGCCCGCTTCGGCATCCCGGCGGCGATCTGGGGTGCCCGCGCCTGCCACACCGTCACCACCGCCCTGTTCGTCTGGTACGGCGTCGCGACCGGCGCCGGGGCCTTCTTCTGGCTGGGGGTGCTGATCGTGGCCGGGGCCTTCGTCTACGAGCACACGATCGTGCGCCCGCACGACCTGTCCCGGCTGAACCGGGCGTTCTTCAGCGTCAACGGGTTCATCGGGATCGCCCTGTTCGTGTGCGCGCTGCTGGACCTGCTGCTGCGCGGTCTGACCGTCTGATCCGGCGGTCAGACCGGCAGTTCCCCGCGGGGGCCGGTGTCCCGGCGGCGCAGCACGAACGCCGCCGCCACACCGGCCACCAGCCCGACCAGATGCCCCTGCCAGCTGACGCCGGACTGGGTCGGGGCGAGGCCCGCAAGCATGGAGCCGCCCCACACGGCGGCCACCAGCACACCGACGAGCACGCCGAGCGGGCGGCGCTCCACGAATCCCGTGACCAGCAGGAAGCCGAAGAGGCCGAAGATCAGGCCGGAGGCGCCCGCGGTGTTGGTGCCGGACGGCGACATCAGCCACACGCCGAGCCCGTCGGCGACCACGACCAGGGCGCACACCGCGGCGAACCGGCGGATGCCGCCGAGCGCGGCGAGGAAACCCAGGACCAGCAGCGGCACGGTGTTCCCCGCGACATGGGCGAAGCCGAAGTGGACGAACGCCGACGGCACCACGTCCACCAGCTCGGACGGCGTCCGCGGGACGATCCCGAAGCCGTCCAGCGCGTGTCCGCCCACCACGTCGACGAGCTCCAGCAGCCACAGCAGCGCCACCCAGCCCAGCATCAGCTTGGCGGCCGTCAGCACACGCTCCCCGCGCGACCCCGCGCGCACCGCGTCCCGCACACCTGCCATGGCAACCCCACCGTCCGACTCGTCCCCGAAGGGGAACGCCTGGGCCCCCTTGGTCGGTTCCCACCCCGTGCCGCCGGATAGGCTCGGTGTCGTGAACCCAGCCAAGCCAGGAGAGACGGCCCGAACGCCTTGGATCGTAGGGGTGTCCGGCGCTTCCGGCACCCCATACGCCGCCGCGGTGCTGCGTGCGCTCCTCGACGCCGGGGAGAGCGTCGATCTGGTCGTCAGCCGGGCCTCGCGGCTCACGCTGCTCGACGAGACCCAGATCTCCTTCCGGGACGCCCACTGGCGCGACGACCTGCGTGAATGGCTCGCGCGGGGCGCCGACGGCAAGCCCGGCACCTTCGAGACGGACCTCACCGACGTGCGGTACTGGCCGGCGGGGGACCTGGCCGCGGGACCGTCCTCCGGGTCGTACCCCACGAAGGGCATGCTCGTCGTGCCCGCCTCGACGGCCTGTGTGGCAGGTGTCGCGCTCGGGCTCTCCAAGGATCTGCTCCAGCGGGCCGCGAGCGTCACCCTGAAGGAGGGCCGCCGGCTCGTCGTCGCCGTTCGGGAGACCCCCTTGAACGGGCAGACGCTGCGGCATCTCGTCACCCTCGACGACGCGGGCGCCGTCGTCGTGCCCGCTTCGCCCGCCTTCTACGCGGGGGCCACGCACATCCAGGACCTGGTGGACTTCGTGGCCGGACGCGTCCTCGACGCGGCGGGGGTGGAGCACCGGCTCTACCGCCGCTGGAAGGGCGAACTCGGCGGCGGCGCCCGCCCCGCCTGAGCGGGCCGCCCCGCGTCACGCGCCCGCGGCCGGGCCCGACACCTCAGGCAGCAGCACAGCAGCAATCACGTCAGACCTCTTCAGCGGAAGGCTTCGAATCGCATGGACGCGGTGGACAGGCAGCTCATCCAGGCCCTGAGGGAGAACGGCCGGGCCTCCTACGCGGAGCTGGGGCGCCTCGTCGGACTGTCGGGACCCAGCGTCACCGACCGCATCAACCGGCTGGAGGCGGCCGGCGTCATCACCGGTTACCGGGCCACCGTCGACGCCTCCTCGCTCGGCCTCGGCGTCACCGCGCTGATCGGCATCTCGCTGACGGACGCCACCGACCACGAGGACGTGGCGACCCGGCTCAAGGACCTCTCCGAGGTCGAGGACTGCTGGTTCATCGCCGGGGACGACTCGTACATGCTCAAGGTGCGGGCGACGGACGTCGACGGCCTGGAGAAGATCATCCGGCGGCTCAGCGCGACCGAGGGCGTCTCGCGGACCCGTACCACCATCGTGCTCTCCACGAAGTGGGAGAACCGGGTCGGAGAGCTGCCCGAAGAGGTCTGAGGGCACAGGCGTAACGTGGGGGCGGGCTTCGTGGAAAGGTGTTGGCATGGACGTCGGGCTCAAGCGCGAGCTGGAGGAGAAGGTCCGCTCCGGTGAGCGGCTGTCCCGCGAGGACGGCATCGCGCTGTACGAGTCGGACGACCTGGCGTGGCTCGGCGGCCTCGCGCACGAGGTGCGCACCCGCAAGAACGGCGACGTCGTGCACTTCAACGTCAACCGGCACCTCAACATGACGAACGTGTGCACGGCCTCCTGCGCGTACTGCTCCTTCCAGCGCAAGCCGGGGGAGAAGGACGCGTACACGATGCGCATCGAGGAGGCGGTCAAGCTCGCCAAGGCGATGGAGGGCGAGAACCTCACCGAGCTGCACATCGTCAACGGGCTGCACCCGAACCTGCCGTGGCGCTACTACCCGCGCTCGCTGCGGGAGCTGAAGGCCGCGCTGCCGGACGTGTCGCTGAAGGCGTTCACGGCGACGGAGATCCACCACTTCGAGACCATCTCCGGGCTGTCCGCCTCCGAGATCCTCGACGAGCTGATCGACGCCGGTCTGGAGTCCCTGACCGGCGGCGGCGCGGAGATCTTCGACTGGGAGGTCCGCCGGCACATCGTGGACCACCGCACCCACTGGGAGGACTGGTCCCGTATCCACCGCCTGGCGCACGAGAAGGGCCTGAAGACCCCGTGCACCATGCTGTACGGCCACATCGAGGAGCCCCGCCACCGCGTCGACCACGTCCTGCGGCTGCGTGAACTCCAGGACGAGACCGGCGGGTTCCAGGTCTTCATCCCGCTGCGCTACCAGCACGACTTCGTGGACGTGAAGGACGGCAAGGTCCGCAACCGCCTCCAGGCCCGCACGCAGATGGCGACCGGCGCCGAGGCGCTGAAGACCTTCGCGGTCTCCCGGCTGCTGTTCGACAACGTCCCGCACGTCAAGGTCTTCTGGGTGATGCACGGCGTGCAGACCGCCCAACTGGCCCTCCAGCACGGGGCGGACGACATGGACGGCTCGGTCGTCGAGTACAAGATCACGCACGACGCGGACAACTTCGGCACGCCGAACAAGCTGACCCGCGACGATCTGCTCGACCTGATTCGGGACGCCGGCTTCCGCCCGGTCGAGCGCAACACGCGCTACGAGATCATCCGGGAGTACGACGGCCCGGACCCGCTGCGCCGGGAGTCGCCGCAGCCCATGCGGGTGTGAGGGGACGTCCGGCCGTACGCCGGCCGCGGACTGCCGCGGTCCCCGCACCGGGACGCCACCCGGACCGTCTTCGGCGAGGGTGACCGGCACGCGCGCGTGACGCTCTGCCGGCCACGATGCGCCCGCCGTCGCCCTGCGGTAATGGGTACAGTGCCTTCGTGTCCCTTACCTTCACCCTCGATCCGGCCGTCACCCCCGCGCTGCGCGACGGCATCCTCGACCTGTGGACCGACGTCTCCGAGGCGGGCGGCGCCGTCGGCTTCGTACCGCCGGTGACACGGGAGGACATCCGCCCCGAACTCGTGCGGCACTTCGTGGCGATGGCGGAGGGACGCAGCCGGCTCCTGGTGGGCCACGACGCGTCGGGCGCCGTCGCCGCGACCGCGTTCCTCACCTTCAACACGCACCGGCTGATGACCCACTGGGCCTGGCTCTACACCGTGATGGTGCACCCCCGCCACCAGGGCAGGGGCTACGGCCGCGACCTGCTGGCGGCCGCCGAGGACGCGGCCCGGGGCATCGACGGCATCGAGGCGCTGCGGCTCACCTGCCGGGGCGGCCACGGCCTGGAGCGGTTCTACGCCTCCTGCGGCTACAAGGAGGTCGGCAGGGTCCCGGCCGCCATCAGGGTGGCCCCCGGCGACGACCGCGACGACGTGATCATGCTGCTGCCGCTCGGCTGAGCCCCGCACAGGACCGCGCGCACCCCCCTGCAAGATCGGGGCCGGAGCGTGCTTCACTGGATGCCGGCCCTTTTGAACCGGAAGAGTGGATTGAGATGCTCCGCTACACACTGATGCGCCTGGGGATCTTCGTGGGCTGCCTCGTGGTCGTCTGGGGCCTCGTCTACTCCGGCATCGCCCCGCGCGGCCTCGGCGACTCCAACGGCATGTGGGTCCTCCTGCTCGCGCTGGTGATCTCGGCCCCGATCAGCTTCGTCGTCCTGCGCAAGGAACGCGATCGCGCCTCGGCCGGCATCGTGGAGCGCGTCGACCGGATGAAGTCCAACCTGGAGGCGAACCGCAGCCAGGAGGACGACGTCGACGACGCGGCCCGCGCCCAGGGCTGAGCATGAGCGCGCGGCCGTGAGCGCGTCATGACCCGCACGGACACCGGCCTCCCGCCACCGCGCCCCGCGCGCCGGCGGGAGGCCGCGCTCGTGGTGCCGGCGGGCGTGTTCCCGGGGGCGACGCGCTGATCGCGCGCACCCTCCGTGCTCCCGCCGGGCGCCGCGCGGGGCGCGTCCCGCCGCGCGGACGCGTCGGGGGACCACCCTCGCCCTACCGTCCGGTAAGTCCCCAGGTACACCCCCTTACGCTGGTCCGGACCCATGGTGTGGGATGGCTGAAATCACAGCAGGGATCACAGCAGGGAGTACGCCGGGCCCCGAGACGCGCCCGGCATGTGCGACGCAAAGGGGGAACTGTGGCACGAGGGCGCGCGAAGGCGAGCGCACGACGCGTGGCCGAGGCGGTCGCCTCGGGCACCGATCCACGCAGGGCCGCGCAGGAGGAACTGCGCCGGCAGACAGGCGAACGGGGAGCCTGGCGGGACGGCGGCGACGAGTACGAGGCCCAGGGCTGGAACATCGACCCGGACGACTTCCCGGCCGCCCGGGAGCAGGGCGGCTCGACCGCGACCGTCATGCGGCAGAAGACGGTGCCGCTCGACGAGGCCGGCGAGGCGCTCGGCCGCAGCGAACAGGAGCGCGCGGGCGGCGACGTGGTGCACGCCATCTGCCCGATGGTGCTGCCGAGGGGCCGCTCGTTCCTCTCCATGCTGCCGGTGCTGACCCTGCTCGTCGCGGGTGCCGTGGGCGCCTCGATCGTGGGGGCCGCCGGCGCCGACGTGCTGACCAACCCCCTGTTCGGCGTGCACTACTGGGTCGTCTCGCTCGCCGCGGTCGCCTTCGTGTGGTGGCGGCAGGGCATGGTCATGGTGCCCGACGGCTCCCAGGCGCTGATCACCCGGTTCGGCAAGCTGGAGAAGGTCGTCGGACCGGGCCGGGTCGTGCTGCTGAGCCCCTGGAAGCGGGTGTCGTACATCGTCAACACCACCCGTGAGTACCCGTTCAACGCGCCGGTGCGCGAGGCCCCGACCCGGGGCGGGGTGAAGGCGTCGATCGACCTGTTCATCCAGTTCCGGATCAGCGACCCCACCGAGTTCGTGTACACGCTCGGCGCGGTGCGCGGCTTCGAGGAGAAGCTGAGCAACGCCGTCAGCGAGACGATCCGCAGCCTCATCTACGAGCAGGAGGCCGCCGGTATCTACGACATGGTCGGCGAGGACACCGGCCGGCTCCTGGAGCAGCTCAACCAGCAGTTCCGTCCGGCCGTCGAGCTGACCAACGCCAACATCACCCACGCCGAACCGTCCGACCAGCGCTACCGCATGGACCTCGCGGCACCCGAGATGGTCCGGATGGCCAAGGAGGCGTACACGCACGAGTACGCGCTCCAGTTGCGCAAGGAGCAGGACGAGGGCGACCTGAGCCGTGAACTCGCCTCCAGCCAGGAGACGCTGTCGGCGATCCAGGCCGACATCGCCCAGTACCAGGCGCAGATGGACACGGCCGTGGAGCGCGAGACCAACCGTGCCGAGGCCCTGGCCCGCCAGCGCTACGTCCAGGCCGAGTCGGAGGCGAAGGCCAACGCGGCCCTCCTGGAGGCGCAGGCCCTCGACATCCGCGCGGTGACCGCCGCGGAGGCGCCGGAGATCCTGGAGTACCGCTACCAGCAGCAGGTGCTGGACACCCTGGAGGAGGTCGCCGACCACCTGCCCCGCCTGGTGCGCATCGGCGGCACCTCCGACGGCGCCGGCATCGACTTCCTGGAGCTGGCCCGCGAACTGGTCGGCGAACGCGGCACGGAGCTGTTCAGCGACGCCGACATGGCCGCCGTGCGGGCCCGGCTCGGCGAGGTGTCCGAGCGGATCGCCGCCCGCGAGGAGGAGATCGGCGCGCTGCTGGCCGCCGACCGGCCCACCGTGCCCGACGTGCCCGGACCGGGCGAAGCGACCGACGACATCGAGCTCTCCGAGGAGGCCGCCCAGTGAGCACCGCCCGATCCCACCGCCGGTCGGTCATCTCCGAGGCCGTCGCCCCCTGGACCGACATCGCCCGGCTGCTGCGCGGCGGCGAGGCCGACACCCTGATCCCGGTCATCATCCCCCGGCACCGCCGCCGGGTGTGGTGGATGCTGCCGCTGTGGCTCGGCGTGTACGCCCTGTTCATGGGCGTGATGCTGTCCCTGCACGCGGCCGACGCCGAGTCGTCCGCCGGGGACCTCGCCTACGGCACCCTGGCCGGCCTGTCCTACGCCGGCGGCGCCGTGCTGGTGCTGATCGGCGCCCTGTGGTGGTGGCGCTCCTCCATCGTCGAGATCGAGCAGGGCACCCACGGCGTCCTGACCCGCTACGGCGCCGTCGTCCGCACCCTCGACGCCGGCCGGCACTACCTGTGGCACCCGTGGTCCCGGGTCGACTTCGTCGTCGACACCGCCACCGAGATCCCGTACTCGGCGCCCGTGATGGCCTGCCCGACGCAGGAGAACGTGCCGCTGCGCTCGATCGAGTTCTTCCTGAAGTTCCGCATCACCGACGCCGTGCTGTTCGTCCGCACGATCGGCGCGGGCAACTTCGACCTGGTGCTCTCCAGCGCCGTGCAGGACGCCATCCGCCAGCGCGCCCGCAAGATGCGCACCGAGCGGGCGTACGACCTGCGCGGCTCGGACGTGGCCGACATGCAGGAACTGCTCAACCGCCAGCTGTCCGGCTACGGCGTGCGCATCACCGGCTGCAACATCCCGGACGTGCAGCTGCCGACGCAGTACCAGCAGCACCTGGCGACCCGCGAGCGGGTCGCCAAGGAGCGCACGGCCTACGAGCAGGAGTGGGGCCTGGTCCGCAAGCGCCGCATCGACCAGCTCGGCATGGACATCGAGCGCGCCAAGAAGGTGCGCGACGCCCGGATCGTCGAGGTCAGGGCCGCGCTGAACCGGGCCCGCGAGGAGGTCGCCCAGCTGCTGGAGCAGCAGGAGACCAACGCCCAGCGGGTGCGGTTCGAGATCGAGACGCGGGGCCGCAGCGGCCTGATCGCCGCCGAGAACGAGGCCCGCGCCCAGCGCGCCCTCGCCAAGGCCTACCGGGACAACCGGGCCGTGCTCCAGTACGAGCTGGCGCGGCGCCGTCTGGAGGTGGGCGCGAAGCTCGCCGGGCGGGCCCCGCAGCCGGTGGTCGTGCGCACCGACGGCTCGAGCGCCGACACCTCGGCGCTGTCGACGCTGCTCACCGCGCAGCTGCTGCCGCGGCTGACGGCGCTGCCGGCCGCCGACACCCAGCCCTGGGCGGACCGGGTGGCCCGGTTCGCCGAGGAGCGCACCGACGACGAGTAGGACGGCTGGTTGGCGACGGGCCGGGCGGGATCTCCGTCCCGGCCCGTACGCTGAGCGCCATGGGTGCCGTGAAGACCAAACGGATGCCGCGGGCCGTCCGTGAGCAGCAGATGCTGGACGCCGCCGTGCGGACCTTCGGCCGGCGCGGGTACATGGCCGCGTCGATGGACGAGGTCGCCGAACTCGCGGGTGTCTCGAAGCCGTTGGTGTACCTCTACCTGAACTCCAAGGAAGACCTCTTCACCGCCTGCATCCGGCGGGAGTCCGCCGCGCTCGTCGCGGCCATCCGGGCGGGTGTGCGGCCCGACCTGCCCGCCGACCTGCAGCTCTGGGACGGGCTGCGGGCCTTCTTCACCCACACCTCGCACTACCCGGACGCCTGGTCCGTGCTGCACCTCCAGGCCCGCACCCACGGCGAGCCGTTCGCCTCCGAGGTCGCCGCGATGCGCGCGGACATCGTCGCGTTCGTCACGCAGCTGATCCTGGTCGCCGCCCGTGAGGCGCACCGCGACCCCGACCTCCCGGAGAGCGAGGTCGCCGGGGTCGCCGAGGCCCTGGTGGGTGCCGCCGAGTCGCTGGCCGACTGGGCCAACACCACACCGGGCGTGAGCGCGCGCCAGGCGGCGGCCACGCTGATGAACTTCGCGTGGGCCGGCCTGGGGGACCTCAGGGAGGGCCGGCGGTGGACGCCGCCGGACGCGGCTCAGGAGGCGGCGAGCGGATAGACCTCCCCGGTCAGGTGGAGGCGGCCCGCGCCGCGCAGTTCGAACCGCCCGTCCCCGGCGCCGTACGTCACCGTCGCCGGCAGCAGCACCGGCGCCCGGAAGCCGGCCCGCACCCGGACCGCGTCCGGGGTGCCGTGCGCGGCCAGACAGCGGGCGACCGTCCACATGCCGTGCGCGATGGCGCGCGGGAAGCCGAACAGGCGGGCGGTGAGCGGGTGCAGATGGATGGGGTTGCGGTCCCCGGAGGCCGCGCCGTAGCGGCGCCCGACGTCCGCGGGGACCTTCCACTCGGCGACCTCGGGCAGCGGCTCCGGCTCCCCGGCGGGCGCCGGGGAGGCGGCGCCGTCCGTGCGGTGGCGGGCGAGGTAGTGGCTGGCCGACTCCCATACGAGGCGGTCGTCCGACCGGACCTCGGTGACCACGACCGCCTCGGTGCCGCGGCGGTGCGGCACCAGCCGCTCGACCCGCACCCCGACCTCGTAGGAGCCGGACGCGGGCAGCGCGGTGTGCCGGGTGATCTCGATGGACGTGTGGACGAGCCCGAGCAGGGGCAGCGGGAACTCCCGCGCGCTCATCAGGCGCATGGCCAGCGGGAAGCCGAGCAGATGCGGGTGGGTGACGGGCAGCGTGCCGCCGTCCGCCGGGAATCCGCACACCCGCTCGTACGCCGCCAGCCGTGACGGATCGACGCGGACGCCGGGCAGCACGAGCCGGGTCCGGGGGAACTCCGCGTCGGGGCGCGGCCGTTTGAAGGGGGAGAGCACCGCCCCCCGGGCGAGCAGGGCGGGCAGCCGGGGCACACCGGTCAGGACGGTCGTCATCACGCCCCCAGCAGGCTCTGGCCGCACACCCGGACGACCTGTCCGTTGACGGCACCCGACGCCGGGTGCGCGAGCCAGGCGGTCGTCTCGGCGACGTCGGACGGCAGGCCGCCCTGCGCGAGGGAGTTCATGCGCCGGCCCGCCTCCCGGATGAGGAGCGGCACCGCGGCGGTCATCTTCGTCTCGATGAAGCCCGGCGCGACCGCGTTCACGGTCACCCCGTGCTCGGCGAGCGCGCGCGGCGCGAGGGAGCGCACGAGCCCCGCGACGCCGGCCTTGCTCGCGCCGTAGTTGGTCTGCCCGGCGTTTCCGGCGAGACCGGCGATCGACGCCGTCGCCACGATCCGCCCGCCGGTGCGCAGGGCGCCGGCCGCGAGCAGCGCGTCCGTGGTGCGCAGCACGCTCGCGAGGTTGACGTCCAGCACCGCGTTCCAGCGTTCGGCGGGCATGTTGACCAGGCGCCGGTCGCGGGTGATGCCGGCGTTGTGGACGAGGACGTCCAGCCCGTCCGGCAGGGCCGCGGCGATCCGCTCACCGGCGTCGGGCGCGGTGATGTCCAGGGCGAGGGCGGTGCCGCCGAGCCGGTCGGCCACCCGCCGGGCGTCCTGCCCGGCCTGCGGCACGTCGAGGACGACGACCCGGGCGCCGTCCCTGGCCAGGGTCTCGGCGACCGCCTCGCCGATGCCGCGGGCGGCGCCGGTGACCAGGGCGGTGCGGCCGGCGAGGGGATGGCCGGGGTCGTCGGGCGGGGTGGCCTCCTGCGGGCCGGTCTCGATCACCTGGCCGCTGACGTAGGCCGACTTGGGGGAGAGGAGGAAGCCGAGGGTGGACGCGGCGGCGCGGGCGTCGGTGAGCCGGACGAGATTGACCGTCCTGCCCCGGCCGATCTCCTTGCCGAGGGAGCGGGTGAAGCCCTCCAGGGCCTGCTGGGCGGCGGCCTGGTGGTGGTCGGCGGGGTCGAGGGGCGCGCCCAGGACGACGATCCGCCCGCTCGCCGCCACCGACCGCACCACCGGGTGCAGGGCCGCGTGCACCTCGGCCAGCGTCTCGACGTCCCGGACCCCGGTGGCGTCGAGCACGACGGCCGCCGGGTGCTCGGCGGGGGTGGTGGTGAGGCCGAGGCCCGCCGCGGTGAGGTCCAGGCCGGACGTGCCGGCCGTGAGCAGCAGCCGTTCGCCGTCCAGTTCGGGCCGTTCGGGCGACCAGCGGCGCAACGGGGCGGGCTGGGGAAGCCCCAGGCGGCGGGTGAGGAACCGGCCGGGGGCGGTCCCCGTGAAGCTCAGATAGCGGTCGGCCATGCGGGACTCCCAGTGCGCTCCGGAACTGACTCGGGAGTAAGGTTACCGGAGGTAAGTCACCGTGGACGTGAGGAGTGAGGCACATGAGCGCCCTGTTGGCCCCGGCGGTCCGGCGCGTCGCGATCATCGGCGGCACGCGCATCCCGTTCGCCCGCTCCGACGGCCCCTACGCCACCGCGTCCAACCAGGACATGCTCACCGCCGCGCTCGACGGTCTGGTCGGGCGGTACGGCCTCGAAGCGCCGGGGGCCGTCGGCGAGTTCGTCGCCGGGGCCGTCCTCAAGCACAGCCGCGACTTCAACCTCGCCCGTGAGACCGTCCTCGGCTCACGGCTCGACCCGCGCACGCCCGCGTACGACATCCAGCAGGCGTGCGGTACCGGCCTCCAGGCCGTCGTCGCCGCGGCCAACAAGATCGCGCTCGGCCAGACCGAGGCGGCGATCGCGGGCGGCGCCGACACGGCGAGCGACGCGCCCCTCGGGGTCAACGACCGGCTGCGCCGCATCCTCCTGGAGGCCCGCCGGGCCCGGTCCCTCGGCGGCCGGGTCAAGGCCCTGGCCGGTGTACGGCCCTCCCACCTCGTCCCGGACATCCCGCGCAACGCCGAGCCCCGCACCGGCCTGTCCATGGGCGAGCACGCCGCCGTCACCGCCCGGGCCTGGGGCATCACCCGCGAGGCCCAGGACGAGCTGGCGGCGGCGAGCCACCAGCGGCTGGCCGCCGCCTACGAGCGGGGCTTCTTCCAGGACCTGGTCGTGCCCTTCCGGGGGCTCGACCGCGACCAGAACCTGCGCCCCGGCTCCACCCCGGAGAAACTCGCCGCGCTTCGACCGGTGTTCGGCCTGGACCGGCCCGGCCCCACGATGACGGCGGGCAACTCGACGCCGCTGACCGACGGGGCCGCCGTCGTGCTGCTGGCGAGCGAGGAGTGGGCGGCCGCCCGGGGCCTGGAGCCGCTCGCCCACCTCACCGCCTACGAGACGGCCGCCGTGGACTTCCCGCACGGCGACGTGGCGGACGGCGAGGACGGGCTCCTCATGGCACCGGCGTACGCCGTCCCGCGCATGCTGGAGCGCGCCGGGCTCGGCCTCGGCGACTTCGACCTCGTCGAGGTGCACGAGGCGTTCGCCTCCCAGGTGCTGGCCACGCTGGCGGCGTGGGAGAAGCGGGGCCTGGACCCCGTGGACCGCGCCCGGCTGAACGTCGCCGGCTCCTCCCTGGCCACCGGCCACCCCTTCGCGGCGACCGGTGCGCGGATCGTGGCGACGCTGGCCGCGCTGCTGGCCGAGCGCGGCGGTCCGGGCCGGGGGCTGATCTCGGTGTGCGCCGCGGGCGGGCAGGGCGTGACGGCGGTCCTGGAACGAAGCTGAGGACCCCTCACACAACCCGCGAGGTTGCACATACCCGTCCCCGGACCGCCGCCGAACCCGCACAACGTCCCCACGCCCGCGCCGTACCATCGCGTGCCTAACCAGCGGTCACCCCTTTCCGCAGGCCTCGGCAGGTGAACACCACGGTGCGCGAGGCACGTACTTCATGCAGCAAGCGATGTCCCGCTGCACGCCCGCAGGAGCCGCCCGTGTCCACCCCGCTTCCCTCCTTCGCCCCCTCGGCCTCTTTCGGCGACGCGCCGGGCCCGGCCCTGGTGCGGCCGGAGACCCGGCGGCTGAACGGTGCCGTACGGGAGGCGTACGTGCCGCCGTTCGCCCCGCCCGTGACCCATGGGTCGCTGGCCGACCTGCCCTTCGACAACGCCGACGCGGTGCCGGACGCGGTGGTCCTCAGCCGCCGCGACGCCGACGGGCGCTGGACGGACGTGACGGCGGCCCAGTTCGCCGCGCAGGTGCAGGCCGTGGCGAAGGGGCTGATCGGCGAGGGCCTGATGCCCGGCGACCGGATCGCCGTCATGGCCCGCACCCGCTACGAGTGGACCCTCCTCGACTTCGCCTCCTGGGCCGCCGGACTGGTGGTGGTCCCCGTCTACCCCACATCCTCCGTCTTCCAGACCCGCTGGATCCTCCAGGACTCCGGCGCCGTGGCCCTGATCACCGAGACCGTCGCCCAGGCGAACGCCATGGGACCCGAACTGGACCGCGTCCCGGACCTGCGCCGCCTGTGGGTGATGGACAAGGGGCACGTGGACCGGCTGGCGGAGGCGGGGGAGGAGCAGTCCGACGGTGAGGTGGCCGTCCGGCGCGGCATGCTCGTGCCCGACACCCTGGCGACGCTGGTCTACACGTCCGGCACCACCGGCCGGCCCAAGGGCTGCGCGCTGACCCACGGCAACTTCTTCGCCGAGGTCGACAACGCCGTCGAACTGCTCTACCCGATCTTCAAGGCGCGGACCAGCGAAGAGGCGTCGGTGCTGCTCTTCCTGCCCATGTCCCATGTGTTCGGGCGGATGGTGGAGGTGGCCTGTGTGCGCGCCCGGGTCCGGCTGGGCCACGCGCCGAGCCTGAAGGCCGAGGACCTCCTGCCGGACCTCGCCGCCTTCCGGCCGACCTGTCTGCTGACCATCCCGTACATGCTGGAGAAGGTCTACAACTCCGCCCGCGCCAAGGCGGAGTCGAGCGGCCGGGCGTCCACCTTCGACCGGGCCGCGGGCGTCGCCGAGCGCTACGGCGAGGCGCTGGAGGCCCGCCGGTCCGGCACCGGCCCGGGCCCGGGGACCGCGCTCAAGGCGGCCCGCGCGGTGTACGACCCGCTCGTCTACCGGCGCCTGCGCGCCGCGATGGGCGGCCGGGTGAAGTACGCGATCTGCGGCGGCTCCCCGCTGGGCCGCCGGCTCGCGGCCTTCTACGCGGGCGCCGGCATCGAGGTCTACGAGGGCTACGGGCTCACCGAGACGACCGGCGCGGCCACCGTGACGCCGCCCCTCAAGCCCCGTCTCGGCACGGTGGGCTGGCCGCTGCCCGGCACCCGGGTCCGGCTCGCGGCGGACGGCGAGGTGCTGCTCTCCGGCGACCACGTGCTGCGCGGCTACTGGGACCCGGCGGCGGGCGGTGTGGTCCCCGCGGCCGCCGACGGCTGGCTGGCCACCGGCGACATCGGTGCCCTGGACGACGAGGGCTATCTCACGATCACCGGCCGCAAGAAGGAACTGCTCATCACCGCGGGCGGCAAGAGCGTCGCCCCGGCCCCGCTGGAGAACTGGCTGCGCTCGCACCCGCTGATCTCGCAGTGCCTGGTCGTCGGCGACCGCCGCCCCTACGTCGCCGCGCTCATCACCCTCGACATGGGCGGCGTCGGCCACTGGCGCCGGATGAACGGCCGGCACCCGGTCCCCGCCGAACTCCTGGTGGACGACCCGGAGCTGCGGGACATCCTGCAGCGAGCCGTGGACGAGGCGAACAAGCTGGTGTCCCGGCCCGAGTCGATCCGCCGCTTCGCCGTCCTGCCGGTGGACTTCACCGAGTCGGACGGCCACCTCACGCCGTCGATGAAGCTCCGCCGGGACCAGGTCATGCGGGACTTCGCGGCCGACGTGGAGGCCCTGTACGCGGGGTGACCCCCGCCGGACCGCGTCCGCGCCGCCCCGCACGACCGCTCGACCCACCCTGCCCTGCCCGCCCCCCCCGCGGTGGCCACGGCCATCCGGACCCCGCACTCCCCCCGCTCGGAAGGCAGCAGTGAACGCTCGCACCCCCCACCACCCCGCCCTGCGCCGGGCCCGCACGGCCGTCACCGCGGCCGCCGCCGCGCTGTCCCTCGCCGCCTGCGGTGTCGTCGACGGCATCGCGGGCGCCGACTCCTCCCAGGCACAGCGCAGCGGCGACGACGTCACCGTCGGACTGCTCCTGCCCGACAAGGCCACCGCGCGCTTCGAACGGTTCGACCACCCGCTGATCGAGAAGGAGGTCGCCTCCCTCACCCACGGCAAGGGCCAGGTCGTCTACGCCAACGCCGAGTCGAGCACGACGAAGCAGAGCCGCCAGTTCCGGCGGCTGATCGAGGACCGGGTGGACGTGATCCTGGTGGACGCCGTGGACTCCAAGGCCATCGCGCCCGACGTGCGCCGGGCCAAGGACGCCGGCATCCCGGTCATCGCCTACGACCGCCTGGCCGAGGGCCCCGTCGACGCCTACGTCTCCCACGACAACGAACTCGTCGGCGAGGTGCAGGCCCGCTCCCTCGTCCAGCGCCTCGGCTCCAAGGCCCTGACCAGCAAGGTCGTCATGATGCACGGCGACCCCGCCGACCCGAACACGGCCCGCTTCAAGCGGGGCGCGGTCACCGAGCTCAAGGGCGACGTGAACATCGTCAAGGAGTACGACACCCGCAAGTGGTCGCCCGAGGCCGCCAAGGCCCACATGCGCGAGGCCATCGCGGCCATCGGCGCGGACGGCATCGCCGCGGTCTACTCGGCCAACGACGGCATGGCGGGCGCCGCCATCGACGCGCTCAAGGAGGCCGGCGTCGGCCAGGTGCCGCCGGTGACCGGGCAGGACGCGAACCTGGACGCCATCCAGCGGATCGTCGCCGGGGAGCAGTACATGACGGTGTACAAGCCGTTCGAGCTGGAGGCGACCACCGCCGCCCGGATGGCCGTCTACAAGGTGCAGGGCCGCGGTGTCGCCTTCGACGCCCTGGTCCAGGACGTGGTCGACAGCCCCACCCGGGAGGACATCCCGGCCGCGCTGCTGACGGTGGTCGCCGTCACCGCCGAGAACATCGACGACACGGTCGTCCGGGACGGCGTGTACACCGTCGATCAGATATGCACCCCGAAGTACGCGGCCGACTGCGCCGCGATCGGCCTCGGCTGACGGGACGCGGGCGGGACGGGCCCCGGTCTCAGGCGGCGCCCCTGCGGGCGAGCAGGAAGGCCTGCGGGGACGTCTCGCCGAGGGCGGGGTCCGCCTCCCGGACCGTGCGGGAGTGCAGGGCGAAACCGGCCCGCGTCAGCAGCGCGGCCATGTCGTCCGGGCGGCGGCGCAGGAAGGTCAGCGCGACCGGGTGCCCGAACGGCCGGTCGTGGTGCCGGTGTTCGTCGCCCGCCTGGAAGGTGATGAGCAGGGGAGCCCCCGGCGCCAGCACCCGGTGGAACTCGGCGAAGAGCGCCGGCAGCCGGTCCTCCGGGAGGTGGATGGAGGAGTAGAACGACACGGCACCGGACAGCGCCCCGTCCGGCAGGTCCAGCTCCAGCATCGACCCCCGCTCGAACCGCAGCCCGGGGTTCTCCCGGCGGGCGATCGCGAGCATCGACTCCGACAGGTCGACGCCGAACACGTCCAGGCCCAGCGCGGCGAGGCGGGCCGTGGTCCGGCCGGGCCCGCAGCCCAGGTCGGCCACCGGTCCGGCGCCGCCCGCGAGTTCGGCGAACACCCGCAGCACCGCACGCTCCAGGGGCCGCCGGGCCATCTCGTCCTCGAAGAGCCTGGCGTAGTCCTCCGCGATGGCGTCGTAGAAGGTGCGGGTGGCGGTCAGGAAGTCGGCTTCGGTCATGGCCCGCGACCCTAGTGCCCGCCGGTCGGGGTTGCCTGCCCGCTCCCTACTCGGGTTCCCGGCCCTTGCCGCCCGCGCCGGTGCGGCCACCGCCGCGCGCGCCGCCCAGTGCCGCGCCGGCCGCCACGCCCACCCCCATGCCCAGGCCCAGCCCGAGCGCCAGGTTGTCGAACACCGTCGTCCCGAGCACGACGCCGAGCGCCAGGCCCAGGGAGATCCCGAGCGACACACCGGTCGCCAGGCCCGTGTCCCGCTCCGGGCCGCCGCCGTTCTCACCGCTTGTCATCCGGCGATCCTCCCACGCGGACCGCTCACGCCACCCCCACCGCCCGCAGCAGCGCGGCCGACCCCGCGGCCGCCAGCACCACCACCGGGAACGGCGCGCCCCGCCACGCCAGGACGCCGCCCACCAGCACCCCCGCCGGGCGGGCCCAGCCGGCGAACCCGCCGCCCTCCGTCAGCGCTCCCGTGGCCAGCAGCGCCACGAGCAGCACCACCGCGCCGGCCGCCGACAACTGCTGCACCCGCGCGGGCAGCGTGATCCGTCCGTGCAGCGCCGGGCCCACCAGCCGGAAGGCGTACGTCCCGGCCGCGAGCACCAGGATCACGGCGACCGTCGCCGTCGTGGAGGTCATGCCGTACCACCCTTCCCGCCGTGGGCCACCAGGCCCGTGAGCGCCAGCAGCACGGGCACGCCCGCCGGGACGGCCGGGGTGACGGCGAGGGCGAGCGCGGCGCCGAGCAGCGCCGCCCTGCGCACGGAGCGGTCCCCGCGCAGGACCGGCAGCACCAGCGCCACCAGCACCGCCGGGAAGGCGGCGTCGAGTCCGTAGGTCGCCGGGTCGCCGAGCGCGGTCCCGGCGAGGGCACCGGCCAGGACGCCGGTGTTCCAGGCGGCGAACAGGCCGAGGCCGTTCACCCAGAACGCGGCCCGGCGGCGGGCCGGGTCCGGCTGCGCCAGCGTGAACGCCACCGTCTCGTCGGTGACCAGGTGCGCGCCGGCCAGACGGGCGAGCCGGCCCGGCCCCAGGACGTCCGCCACGGCGAGGCTGAAGGCCGCGGTACGGGTGTTGAGGATCAGGCCGGTGACCACCGCGGCGAGCGGCCCGCCTCCGGCCAGCAGCAGCCCGACGGCGCTGAACTGCGCCGACCCCGCGTACACGGCGAGCGACATGGCCACCGGCACCCAGAGCGGCAGCCCGCCGGCCACCGCGATCGCGCCGAAGGACACGCCGACGACCCCGGTCGCCAGCCACATGAGGGCGCTGTCGCGCACCAGCGATGCCATCATCGGTGTTCGGAACAGCGAACGCATGTTTCCCAGAATGAACAGATGGGTCTCTGTTCGTCAAGACGAACAGACGGTCCGGCAGAACGAACGACTGGAAGTGAGCCGATGGGTGAGCCCCTCACGTGGATCGCCACCTCCCTGCGCCGCGAGCGCGCCCGTGCCGGGTTGTCCCTGTCCGAGCTGGCCAAACGGGCGGGCATCGCGAAGTCCACGCTCTCCCAGTTGGAGGGCGGAGGCGGGAACCCCAGCGTCGAGACGCTGTGGGCGCTCGGTGTGGCGCTCGGGGTGCCGTTCAGCACTCTGGTGGAGCCACCGGCCCCCGTGGTCCAGGTGATCCGGGCGGGCGAGGGGCCCGCGGTGGCGTCCGAGCGCGCCGACTACGTCGCCACCCTGCTCTCCGCGAGTCCGCCGGGCGCCCGGCGGGACATCTACCACCTGCGCGCGGAACCGGGCGCGGCCCGGGAGTCCGAGCCGCACATCCCGGGCACCGTGGAGCACCTGATCGTCGGAGCGGGCCGGGTGAAGGCGGGACCGCGCGGCGAGGAGGTGGAACTGGGCCCCGGGGACTACATGACGTACCGCGGCGACGTGCCGCACGCGTACGAGGGGCTGGAGCCGGGGACCTTCTTCGTCCTCGTCATGCAGCACGTGTGACAGCGGCCCCGGGAAGGAAAAGGCAGGAGCCCCGACGCCTGGCGGCGCGGGGCTCCTTGGGTACTGCTCTCAGTTCCGGATCAAAGCACCAGGCTCCGAGGACCGAAGATCAGACGGGGGTGACGTTCTCCGCCTGCGGGCCCTTCGGGCCCTGGGTCACGTCGAAGGAGACCTGCTGGTTCTCCTCCAGCGAGCGGAAGCCGCTCGCGTTGATCGCGGAGTAGTGAACGAAGACGTCGGGGCCGCCGCCTTCCTGGGCGATGAAGCCAAAGCCCTTTTCGGCGTTGAACCACTTCACGGTTCCGGTAGCCATAAGCCCTCCTTGGGCCCAAAGGGTTGCCCTGCTCCAGAACCTGCAAGTGTGAAAACGAGTGCCGCACATCTGCATACGTCTGAAAACGACTAGAGCCCGCGGTTACATGCTCCGCAGGCTCTGTACTGCAAGGGAAACCAAACTGCAACTTGCGGCGAGCCTAGCACGCAGGCGGCCGAAAGCAATAGAGGTCAAGATCACTTCACTCGGAGGTTTGAAGATCCGTGTCGGGAGTTGACCGAAGCCGATGACCTGTAGGTCACGACCCTGAAGGCCGAACGCTACTCCATGGGGTCTAGTCTCGCGATGTGGACAATTCTCGCACCCGCCCCCGCGTGGGCCACATCCAGTTCCTCAACTGCCTGCCTCTGTACTGGGGGCTCGCGAGAACCGGCACCCTCCTCGACTTCGAGCTGACGAAGGACACCCCGGAGAAGCTCAGCGAGCAGCTGGTGCGCGGCGATCTCGACATCGGCCCGATCACGCTCGTCGAGTTCCTGCGCAACGCCGGCGACCTGGTCGCCTTCCCCGACATCGCCGTCGGCTGCGACGGACCGGTGATGTCCTGCGTGATCGTCTCGCAGGTCCCCCTCGACCAGCTGGACGGCGCCCGTGTCGCCCTCGGCTCGACCTCCCGCACCTCGGTCCGGCTCGCCCAACTGCTGCTCGCCGAGCGGTACGGCGTGCGTCCCGCCTACTACACCTGCCCGCCCGACCTCAGCGTGATGATGCAGGAGGCGGAGGCGGCGGTCCTCATCGGCGACGCGGCGCTGCGGGCCAACCTGCTCGACGGCCCGCGCTACGGGCTCCAGGTGCACGACCTGGGTTCGCTCTGGAAGGAGTGGACCGGTCTGCCCTTCGTCTTCGCCGTGTGGGCGGCGCGCCGCGACTATCTGGACCGGGAACCGGACATCACCCGCAAGGTGCACGAGGCATTCCTCGCCTCGCGCAACCTCTCCCTGGACGAGGTCGGCAAGGTCGCGGAACAGGCGGCGCGCTGGGAGGCCTTCGACGAGAAGGTCCTGGAGCGGTATTTCACGACTCTCGACTTCCGTTTCGGCGGCCCCCAGCTGGAAGCGGTCGCGGAGTTCGCGCGCCGCGTCGGGCCGACCACGGGATTTCCCGCGGACGTGAAGGTCGAACTGCTCCGTCCGTGAACGCCCGGTTCCCGAAGGACGGCACCGGCAAGGCGTCAGGGGTGACGTCTTCTCCGCGCCGTCCGCACGTCCGGAAGGCCGTGGAAGGAGTTCTCCCGCCGGGACTTCACCCATGAGGCCCGCGCCCATCGGACTGACGGGCCGGAGGCGGCAGTTCCGGCCCGCGCCGGAGAACGCGGACCCGATCCGCACTAATCTGCTGCGAAGTTGGCGGGGGCGCTGGGCCGTACGGGGGAGAGGTGGACGCCGATGCAGCCACTCGGCATGGACGAGCCCACGGTCGTCGGGCCGTACCGGATCCTCGGCCGGCTCGGCTCCGGCGGGATGGGCCGGGTCTACCTCGGCCGCAGCTCCGGGGGCCGCACGGTCGCCGTCAAGATCGTGCACCCCCACCTCGCGCTCGACGAGGAGTTCCGCACCCGCTTCCGGCGGGAGGTCGAGGCGGCCCGGCGGGTGGGCGGCGCGTGGACGGCGCCCGTGCTGGACGCCGACCCGGAGGCCGCGGTGCCCTGGGTGGCCACCGGGTACGCGGCCGGTCCGTCGCTCTCGAGTGCCGTCGCCGACTCCGGTGCCCTGCCCGCCCCGTCCGTACGGGCCCTCGGGGCCGGACTCGCGGAGGCGCTGGCCGCGGTGCACGACCTGGGACTGGTGCACCGGGACGTCAAGCCGTCGAACGTCCTGCTGACGCTCGACGGGCCCCTGCTGATCGACTTCGGCATCGCACGGGCCCTGGACGGCACCGCCTCCCTCACCTCCAGCGGTGTCTCCATCGGCTCACCCGGCTACATGGCGCCCGAGCAGATCCTGGGCAAGGGCGTCACGGGGGCGGCGGACGTCTTCTCGCTGGGCGCCGTGCTCGCCTACGCGGCGGCCGGCGAACCGCCGTTCTCCGGGGACACCTCGGCGGCCCTGCTCTACAAGGTCGTCCACGAGGAGCCCGAACTCGACGCCCTGGACGACACGTTGCGGGAGCTGGTCGCCCGGTGCCTGGCCAAGGAGCCGGGAGCGCGGCCCGCCCCGGGCGAGCTGGCCGCGCGGCTGGCGCCCGAGGGCGCGGCCCGGCTGGTGGCGGGCGGCTGGCTGCCCGGGCCGCTGGTCGAGCAGGTCAGCCGGGGCGCCGTGCGGCTGCTGAACCTGGAGGCCGGGGAGGACGCCCCGTCAGGACCCGTGGCGTTCAGCCGGCCGGTCGCGGTCGGCGAGTTCGGGCCGGCCCCGGTGATGCCCGCCCCGGTGCCCGCGCCCCGTGACGCGGTGCCCGCACCCGACGACTCCACCGACGCGTCCCCTTCCGCCGAGCCGGGTGTGTCCGTCGCGGCTCGCGGACGCAGGGTGAGCTGCACGGTCACCCTGGCCGTCGCGGGCGCCCTCGCGGCGGTCACGCTCGGCAGCTTCGTCGTCCTCGACCGGGTGCCGGGCCGGGGCGCCGACGACCGGGACACGAGCGCGGGCTCCGACGCCGCCCCGTCCCGGGCGCCGGGTGCGACGGAGGGCTCCGTCCCCGCCCGGTACCTCGGCACCTGGGAGGGGAAGGCCACGGCCGTGGGCGGCTCCCTGCCCGCCGGCACCTTCCGGCTCACCGTGCACAAGGCCGAGGTCGGCGAGGAACTGGGCAGGCTGCGCCAGACCGATCTGCTCGGCGGTGTCTGCAACGACGTCCTCACCCTGAAGAAGGTGACGGCGCAACAGCTCGTCGTCACGTCCGTGGGCGCGAAGGGCAACCACGCCGGCTGCAACCCCGAACCGCACACCGTCCGCATCACCCCGGCGGGCGACGACCTCGTGTACCGCTCGGAGAGCTCGGCGGAGGGCGAGCCCGAGGCCCGCCTGTCCAAGACCGGCCGGGGGAGCGGCTGATGGAGGTGAGCACCCCGGTCGTCGTCGCCGTGGCCGCGCTGTGGGGGGCGCTCGCGGGGGCGCTGCTGCCCCGGGCCGCCTACCGTTTCTCCGCGCCCGACGAGGAGCCGTGGCGGGCGCACTGCCCGGCCGGCCACCCGGTGCCGGGATGGCTCGGCCCGGCCGGCTGCCGGCAGTGCGGGCCCCGCGCCCCCTACGGCCCGGGCGCCCCCGTGCCCGTCCTCGTCACCGCCGCGGTCTGCGCCGCCCTCGCCGCCGCCACCGGCACCCGGCCCGAGCTGGGGGCCTGGCTGCTGCTGGCGCCCGGCGGCGTCCTGCTCACGCTCGTCGACCTCCGGGTGCGGCGCCTCCCCGACCCGCTCACGCTCTCCCTCGCGGGCGGCGCGCTCGCCCTGCTGGGCCTGGTCGCCGCCGTCCCCGAGCACGCCGGGCACTGGCCGACCGCCGTGGCGGCGTCCCTCGCGCTCGGCGCCTTCTACTACGGCCTGCATCTGCTCAACCCCGACGGCATGGGCTTCGGCGACGTGAAACTGGCGCTCGGCGCGGGCGCGGTCCTGGGCTGGTACGGCTGGCCGACGGTCATGCTCGGCACCTTCGCCGGGTTCCTGTCCGGAGCGCTGTACGGCTGGGGCCTGGTCGCCCTGCGCCGGGCCGGCCGCACCTCGGCGATCCCCTTCGGCCCGTTCCTCCTCGGCGGGGCGCTCGCGGGGGTGCTGATCGGGGCGTACGCGGCCTGACGTCGGCTCCGTCAAGGGCCTGGCGTACGCTGGTTCGGTCCGCCCACCCGTCTTCCCCACCACCTTCGACGAAGAGCGCGCTCCGCGCACACCTCTTGATTGCTTGACGAAAGGGACGCCCCCGGTGACCGAGAAGGCCGACCTCCAGTCTGTGCTCGACCGTGCCGCAGCGGGCGGGCGGATCACCCCAGAGGAAGCGCTCGACCTCTACCGCGACGCCCCGCTGCACGCGCTCGGGGCCACCGCCGACGCCGTGCGCCGCCGCCGTTACGCGGGCACCGAGCACATCGCGACGTACATCATCGAGCGGAACATCAACTACACGAACGTGTGCGTCACGGCGTGCAAGTTCTGCGCCTTCTACGCCCCGCCCAAGGACACGGCCAAGGGCTGGACCCGCGACCTCGACGACATCCTGCGGCGCTGCGCGGAGACCGTCGAACTCGGCGGCACCCAGATCATGTTCCAGGGCGGCCACCACCCGGACTACGGCGTCGAGTACTACGAGAAGCACTTCGCGGCCATCAAGAAGGAGTTCCCGCAGCTCGTCATCCACAGCCTGGGGGCGAGCGAGGTCGAGCACATGGCCCGGATCTCCAAGGTCGGTGTCGAGGAGGCGATCCAGCGGATCCACGCGGCCGGCCTCGACTCCTTCGCGGGCGCGGGCGCGGAGCTGCTCCCCGAGCGCCCCCGCAAGGCCATCGCGCCCCTGAAGGAGTCCGGTGAGCGCTGGCTGGAGATCATGGAGACCGCCCACAACCTGGGCGTGGAGTCCACCTCCACCATGCTGATGGGCACCGGCGAGACCAACGCCGAGCGGATCGAGCACCTGCGGATGATCCGTGACGTGCAGGACCGCACGGGCGGCTTCCGGGCCTTCATCCCGTACCTGTACCAGCCCATGAACAACCACCTGAAGGGCCGGACGCAGGCCACGATCTTCGAGTACCTGCGGATGATCGCGATCTCCCGGCTCTTCATGGACAACATCGCCCACATCCAGGGCTCCTGGCTGACCACCGGCCAGGACGCGGGCCAGCTGACGCTGCACTACGGCGCGGACGACCTGGGCTCGGTCATGCTGGAGGAGAACGTCGTCTCGGCGGCCGGTGCCAAGCACCGCTCCAACCTCCAGGAGATGATCGACATGATCCGCTCCGCGGGGCGGGTCCCGGCCCAGCGCTCGACGACGTACGAGCACCTCGTCGTGCACGACGACCCGGCGAACGACCCCGTCGACAGCCGCGTCATGTCCCACATCTCCTCGACGGCGATCGAGGGCGGCACGGCGCACCCCGAGCTGAAGATCCTCGCCTCCAACTGACGTTCCCGTGCTGACCCTTCACGTCGCCGACGCCTCGCCCGAGAGCGCCGTCCTGGTCGACGGCGCGCACATCGCCGCCGTCGGCCCGTACGAGGAACTGGCTGCCGCCCATCCCGACGCCCGGCTGCGCAAGTGGCCCGGCATCCTGACACCTGGTCTGCTCAACCCGTACGGCCCGGAACTGCTGGAGCAGGCCTACCACCCCGACCCGCGCGAGGCGGACCGGCTCGGCACCGAGCCGGTGTTCGGCGAGCGTGCGCGGGACCTCCTCGGCGCGGGACCATCCGTGCGAGGAGCCAGCGCCCGCCGCGGGGTCCAGCGCCTGCTGGCGCACGGCACGGTCGCGATCGCCGGTGAACTGCGCAGCCGTGAGGCCCTGGACGCGGTCCGCAGGGCCGGGCTCGCCCTGGCGGGACGCCCGGCCGCACTGCCCGGCCCTCCGGCGCTCTCCCCGGTGCCGCTCGTCCTGCTGCCGGGCCTCGCCGCCGGGAAGCGCGCGCGGTTCGCGGTGTTCGACGTGCCCGACCGCGCGGCCCTCGTCCGGGAGGGTGCGTCCACCTGCGTGGCCACCGTCGTGGCCGGCCGCCTGGTGCACCGCCGGCGCTGACCGCGCGGCCGTCCCGGAAGCCGCCGCGGGCGGACCGGGGAGCGGCTGCAAGAATGGGCGGGTGACCCGCGCATCCCTGGACAAGCAGCCGCACGAAGTCGCCTCGATGTTCGACAACGTGGCGGAACGGTACGACCTGACCAACGACGTGCTGTCGCTCGGGCAGGACCGCAGATGGCGCAAGGAGGTCGCCCGCGCCGTCGACGCCCGCCCCGCGCAGAAGGTCCTCGACCTCGCCGCCGGCACGGGCACCTCCTCGCTGCCCTTCGCGCGGACCGGTGCCTACGTCGTCCCCTGCGACTTCTCGCTCGGCATGCTCCAGGTCGGCAAGCGCAAGCACACCTGGCTGCCGTTCACCGCGGGCGACGCGACGCGACTGCCGTTCCGGGACGACACGTTCGACGCCGTCACGATCTCATTCGGGCTGCGCAACGTGCAGGACTTCGACACCGCGCTGCGCGAGATGCACCGGGTGACCCGGCCCGGCGGCCGCGTCGTCATCTGCGAGTTCTCCCACCCGACATGGGCGCCCTTCCGCACCGTCTACACCGAGTACCTGATGCGCGCCCTGCCGCCGGTCGCCCGCGCGGTGTCCTCGAACCCGGACGCGTACGTCTACCTCGCCGAGTCCATCCGCGCCTGGCCCGACCAGCCGGCCCTCGCCGAGCGGCTGCGCAAGGCGGGCTGGTCCAAGGTGGCCTGGCGGAACCTGACGGGCGGGGTCGTCGCCCTGCACCGCGGGTTCAAGCAGAGCTGACCACGGGGTAGGGGTCTCCGGGCTCGTCGAGCGCGCGGGGCCTGCCCCCCGACGGCGGGCGCGGTATGCGCGGCTCGCGCACCCCTCCGCCGCCCTCTCCCTCGCCGAAGTCGAACCAGACGGCGACCGTCGAGTCCCGCGGCACCGGGGTGCCGGGCTGCGGGTACTGACGGACGACGTAGTCGACGACGACGAGCGGGAAGTCCGGCCGGTCGGGTGCGGTCAGGGACAGGCCGTGGGACTTGGCTGCCTCACGGGCGTCCATGGCCATCAGTCCGACGAGTCGCGGGACCCGCACCTCGGGTGTCGTGGGTGTTGTGTGCACAGATGTCACCCCCAGCGGTACCTGCAGGGTAACCGCCCGGGGGTGCCGTCCGGAAGCGTCAAGTGTCTTTCTGTGACAGTCAGTTACTCTGCGTGTCCGGCTGGGGCGTCCAGGTCGAGCCGGTAGCAGTGTCCCCGCCGGGCGTCCGGTGTGCTGAACACCTCCGCGAGCCGCATCCCCAGCCGCCGCGTCACCGCTATCGACCGCTCGTTGCGGGCGTCCACCATCGCGACGACCCCCGGCACCCCGGCGGCCCGCACCCGCTCCAGCGTCTGCCGCGCGGCCGCCGTGACGTACCCCTTGCCCCAGTGCTCCCGGGCGAGCCGCCACCCGATCTCGATCTCCCCGGTGGGACCCCACTGCCGTTCCCAGGGCTGGGCGCCGGTGAAGCCGATGACCCGGTCGTCCTCGTCGAGCATCGTCCACAGACAGAAACCGCGCTCGGCGTCGTGCCGGCGCTGGCGGGCGGTGAGCTCCTCGTAGACGGAGAGTCCGGCGGCCCGGCCGCCGTGGAACTCCATGACGTCGGGATGGGCGAAGGCGCGGTGCCAGGCCACCGCGTCCTCGTCGGTGGGCACACGCAGCCGTACTACGGGCAGAGCTCGGTTCACAGGGCAGCCCTTCAGCCGGGTGATCAATTGTGCTGCATAGACTGCCCATGTCCAGTGCCCGTCGGCACGCAGATTTCGAACCTTGGGGAGTTCCCGCCGTGACCGAGCCCCTCTCCGAAAACACCGCCGATGTCATCGTCGTCGGAGCGGGCCCAGCCGGCTCCACCACCGCGTACCACCTCGCCAGGGCCGGACTCGACGTACTGCTCCTGGAGAAGACCGAGTTCCCGCGGGAGAAGGTCTGCGGCGACGGGCTGACCCCCCGCGCCACCAAGCAGCTCGTCGCCATGGGCATCGACATCTCCGAGGAGGCCGGCTGGCTGCGCAACAAGGGCCTGCGGATCATCGGCGGCGGCGTGCGCCTCCAGCTGGACTGGCCGGATCTCGCCTCCTTCCCGGACTACGGACTCGTGCGCAAGCGCGACGACTTCGACGAGCAACTCGCCCGCCAGGCCCAGAAGGCGGGCGCCCGGCTCTTCGAGCGCTGCAACGTCGGCGCCCCCGTGATCGACGACCGCACCGGCCGGATCACCGGCGTCCACGCCAAGCTCGGGGAGGAGAAGCGCGAGGTCACCTTCCGGGCGCCGCTCGTCGTCGCCGCCGACGGCAACTCCTCCCGGCTGTCCCTGGCGATGGGTCTGCACCGCCGCGAGGACCGCCCGATGGGCGTCGCCGTGCGGACGTACTTCACGAGCCCCCGCCACGAGGACGACTACCTGGAGTCCTGGCTGGAGCTGTGGGACCGCCGGGGCCCCGAGGACCGGCTGCTGCCGGGCTACGGCTGGATCTTCGGCATGGGCGACGGCACGTCCAACGTCGGACTCGGCGTCCTCAACACCTCCGATTCCTTCAAGGAACTGGACTGGCGCGAGGTCCTGAAGGCGTGGTGCGCCTCGATGCCGGAGGACTGGGGCTACACCCCGGAGAACATGACCGGCCCGATCCGCGGCGCCGCCCTGCCGATGGCCTTCAACCGCCAGCCGCACTACACCAAGGGTCTGCTGCTCGTCGGCGACGCCGGCGGCCTGGTGAACCCGTTCAACGGCGAGGGCATCGCCTACGCCATGGAGTCCGGGCAGATCGCCGCCGACGTCATCGTCCAGGCGCACGCCCGCTCGACCCCCGCGGGCCGGGAGATGGCCCTCCAGCGCTACCCGCAGGTCCTCAAGGACACCTACGGCGGCTACTACACGCTGGGCCGCGCCTTCGTGAAGCTCATCGGCAACCCCAGGGTCATGAAGATCGCCACGCAGCGCGGTCTGACCCACCCGATGCTCATGAAGTTCACGCTGAAGCTCCTGGCGAACCTCACGGACCCGACCGGCGGCGACGCGATGGACCGGATCATCAACGGCCTGAGCAAGGTGGCCCCGAAGGCCTGACCGCACCGCCCGGGGCGACCCCGGGCACGCGTAAGGGCCGCTGCCCCCGAGCGGCTGCGGCCCTTACGGCGATCTGTACGGCTCAGAGCACGCGGACCGCGCCCGACGCCGGGTAACCCGACAGGTCCTGGATGACGACGCCCTTGGAGGGGTTGGCCGCGTCCAGGTACTGGCCGTTACCGATGTAGACGCCCACATGGTAGGCGGAACCCTTGCCGCCCCAGTAGAGGATGTCGCCGACCTGGATCTGCGACAGCGGGATGTCGGTGCCGGCCATCGACTGGTCCTGGGAGACCCGCGGCAGGTCGACGCCGACCTGCTTGAAGGCGGCCTGCACCAGACTGGAGCAGTCCCACGCGTTGGGGCCGGTGGCACCCATGACATACGCGTCGCCGACCTGAGCCTTGAGGAAGGAGACGACCGTCGCGACGCTGCCGCTGGCGGGGGCGGAGACGCTCGCGGAGACGGCCAGGGTGGTGCGCTCGGTGCTGCGCGACGCTGCGGCCTCCGCGGCGGCCTTACGGGCCTCCTCGGCCTTCTTCTTCGCCTCGGCCTTCTTCTTGGCCTGCGCGAGGTCCTTCTTGGCCTCCTCGGCCGCCGCGGCGGCGGCCGCGTCACGCTCGGCCTCGAGCTCGTAGTTCGCCGCCGCCAGCTGCGTGGCGTCCGCGGACTGGGCGAGCTGGTCCGCCAGGTCCCCCGAGAGGGTGGGCAGTTCGATGGTCTGCGTGACCGGCTCGGCGGCGTGCGCCGTGGCCGCAGCACCAGCCGCCGCCATGCTGAGGACGCCACCGGCGACTCCGGCACGCATCGCGATCGTGGTCGACGCGGTACGGCGGGGCTTCCGGTGGCTGCGTATGTGAGCGGTGTGGGACATGGGTACAACCGGTATCAGGGGCTCCTCCATACCTTCAAGAAACGTGGGCTGCGCCACAGTTGTTCAACGGACGCCCCAAATTCCCGCCGGAGCGCCCTTTATTGACGCCGTAACGGACATTGCGGACGGCCGTCATCCTGCCCGTGATCACGGTCTTTCATCATTAAGTCCTAATTGCCCCGCGCTTACCACTGGTGGGGACCGATGGCCAAGCCCGGTTCTCACGGACCCCTGACAGGTGTGGCGGAGGTCACGCAACGGTTACGGTCGCGTGCGCGTCCGGAGTCCGGATCGCGCCTCCGGAGTTCGTGAACGCGCGCACGCGTCCACATCGGCCCCCGTCGCTCCCTCTGATGTGTGAACGCGGTCCTCTATCAAGTCTTCCGGTCCAACTCCAATTTGCATGCAAGGGAAGCCTCTTGATATGGAGACGCCCCCTCTGAGCTGCGCCGACGAGCGAAAATGTCACCTCTGGTGATCACTCGGACGCTTCACGTGCGAAGATCACCGCTCATCCGTGTTCATGATCGTTCGTCAGGTGGTGGAGATCACAAAGCTTGTGCAATACCCCGTGTCGCAGATCACAGACCGGCAGGCATAAGATGCGAGGCAGTTGGGCTTGTGACCTGCTTCACATGTTCTCGATCTTCGCCGGGACAGGCGGTGTTCGTGGGGCCGGTGGGGTGGCCGTGAGTCCAGTGCAACCTCCCCCAGGTCTCGGCTCCGCTCGACCAGGGGGGACCCCCATGCAGTCAGTGCCGACTGAGAGGAGCGAGGAGCGGTGAACGCGTATGCGCCCATCCTCGTACTGGGAGCCCTCGGGGCAGGCTTTGCGATCTTCTCCGTGGTCATGGCCACGCTGATCGGTCCGAAGCGGTACAACCGGGCCAAGCTCGAGGCCTACGAGTGCGGAATCGAGCCGACCCCCACGCCGGCCGGTGGCGGGCGCTTCCCCATCAAGTACTACCTGACGGCGATGCTCTTCATCATCTTCGATATCGAGATCGTCTTCCTCTACCCCTGGGCCGTCACCTTCGACTCCCTGGGGATCTTCGGGCTCGTGGAGATGCTGCTCTTCGTGCTCACCGTCTTCGTCGCGTACGCGTACGTATGGCGGCGCGGCGGCCTGGAATGGGACTGAGGGGCCTTTAACGACATGGGACTCGAAGAAAAGCTGCCGAGCGGATTCCTGCTGACCACCGTCGAACAGGCCGCGGGCTGGGTGCGCAAGGCGTCCGTCTTCCCGGCCACCTTCGGCCTCGCGTGCTGCGCCATCGAGATGATGACGACCGGCGCCGGCCGCTACGACCTGGCGCGCTTCGGCATGGAGGTCTTCCGCGGATCGCCGCGCCAGGCCGACCTGATGATCGTCGCCGGCCGGGTCAGCCAGAAGATGGCGCCGGTGCTCCGGCAGGTCTACGACCAGATGCCGAACCCCAAGTGGGTGATCTCCATGGGGGTCTGCGCCTCCTCGGGCGGCATGTTCAACAACTACGCGATCGTCCAGGGCGTCGACCACATCGTCCCGGTCGACATCTATCTCCCGGGCTGTCCGCCACGGCCCGAGATGCTGATGGACGCCATCCTCAAGCTGCACCAGAAGATCCAGGGCTCCAAGCTCGGGGTCAACGCCGAGGAGGCGGCCCGTGAGGCGGAGGAAGCGGCGCTCAAGGCCCTGCCCACGATCGAGATGAAGGGGCTGCTGCGGTGAGCGACGCCAACGGCACCAACGCGGCGAACGGGTCGAACGGGGCGAACCCGGAGAAGGACCTGTCCGCCTCCAACCTCCCCGGCCGGCGCGGCCAGGGCGGCGAGGAGATCCGCGTCCAGCGCGGCATGTTCGGCGCCAACAACGGCGGCGACACCTCCGGTTACGGCGGCCTGGTCCGCTCGGTCCGCCTCCCGGGACCGGCGAGCCGCCCCTACGGCGGCTGGTTCGACGAAGTCGCCGACGAACTCGAGGGCGCGCTGGAGGAACAGGGCCTGCTGCCCGACAACGCCATCGAGAAGACAGTCGTCGACCGTGACGAACTGACCTTCCACGTCGAACGCGAGCACCTGCTCCGCGTCGCCCGCACCCTGCGCGACGACCCGGCCCTGCGCTTCGAGCTGTGCACGGGCGTCAGCGGCGTCCACTACCCGCACGACAAGGGACGCGAGCTGCACGCCGTCTACCACCTGCGCTCGATCACCCACAACCGGCTGATCCGCCTGGAGGTCAGCGTCCCGGACAGCGACCCGCACGTCCCGTCGCTCGTCTCCGTGTACCCGACGAACGACTGGCACGAGCGCGAGACGTACGACTTCTTCGGCATCGTCTTCGACGGTCACCCCGCCCTGACGCGGATCATGATGCCGGACGACTGGCAGGGCCACCCGCAGCGCAAGGACTACCCCCTCGGCGGCATCGCCGTCGAGTACAAGGGCGCCCAGATCCCGGCTCCGGACCAGCGGAGGTCGTACTCGTGAGCACGCAGTCAGCATCCGCCCGTGAAACCACCGAAGGCACGGTCTACACCGTCACCGGTGGCGACTGGGACGAGGTCGTCGAGTCCGCGGCCAAGGCCGACGACGAGCGCATCGTCGTCAACATGGGCCCCCAGCACCCGTCCACCCACGGAGTGCTGCGCCTGATCCTGGAGATCGAGGGCGAGACGGTCACCGAGGCCCGCTGCGGCATCGGCTACCTCCACACCGGTATCGAGAAGAACCTCGAGTACCGGACCTGGACGCAGGGCACCACGTTCGTGACGCGCATGGACTACCTGACGTCCTTCTTCAACGAGACGGCCTACTGCCTCGCCGTCGAGAAGCTCCTCGGCATCGAGGACGAGATCACCGAGCGCGCCAAGATCATCCGGGTGCTCCTGATGGAGCTGAACCGGCTCTCCTCCCACCTGGTGTGCATCGCCACCGGCGGCATGGAGCTCGGCGCCACCACGATCATGATCTACGGATTCCGTGATCGTGAAATGATTCTCGACATCTACGAGCTCATCACGGGCCTGCGGATGAACCACGCGTACATCCGCCCCGGCGGACTCGCGCAGGACCTGCCGCCCGGCGCGGTGGACCACATCCGCGAGTTCGTGAAGAAGATGAGGAAGAACCTCCCGGAGTACGACAAGCTCGCCACCGGGAACCCCATCTTCAAGGCCCGTATGCAGGACGTCGGCTACCTCGACCTGGCCGGCTGCATGGCCCTCGGCGCCACCGGCCCGATCCTGCGCTCCACCGGCCTCCCGCACGACCTGCGCAAGGCGCAGCCGTACTGCGGCTACGAGACCTACGACTTCGAGATCCCGACCGCCGACACCTGCGACTCCTACGGGCGCTTCCTGATCCGCCTGGAGGAGATGCGCCAGTCGCTCGGGATCGTCGAGCAGTGCCTGGACCGGCTCGAGCCGGGCCCGGTCATGGTCGCCGACAAGAAGATCGCCTGGCCCGCCCAGCTCGCCCTGGGACCCGACGGGCTCGGCAACTCCCTCGACCACATCAAGAAGATCATGGGCACCTCCATGGAGGCCCTGATCCACCACTTCAAGCTGGTCACCGAGGGCTTCCGCGTCCCGCCGGGACAGACCTACGCGGCCGTCGAGTCGCCCAAGGGCGAGCTCGGGGTGCACGCCGTCTCCGACGGAGGCACCCGCCCCTTCCGGGTCCACTTCCGCGACCCGTCCTTCACCAACCTGCAGGCCATGGCGGCGATGTGCGAGGGCGGCCAGGTCGCCGACGTCATCGTCGCCGTCGCGTCCATCGACCCCGTGATGGGAGGCGTCGACCGGTGACCACCTCATCTTCCGAGCGGGGCGTCAGCCTGGGCATGCCCGAACTGCCCGCCCCCGCCTACCCGGACGACGTCCGAGCCCGCCTGGAGACGGACGCGCGCGAGATCATCGCCCGCTACCCGGACTCGCGGTCCGCCCTGCTGCCGCTGCTGCACCTCGTGCAGGCGGAGGAGGGCCACGTCACGCGCACCGGGATGCAGTTCTGCGCGGACGTGCTCGGCCTGACCACGGCCGAGGTCACCGCGGTCGCGACCTTCTACACCATGTACCGCCGCAAGCCGTCCGGCGACTACCAGGTGGGCGTGTGCACCAACACGCTGTGCGCGGTCATGGGCGGCGACGCCATCTTCGAGGAGCTCCAGGAGCACCTGGGCGTCGGCAACGGCGAGACCACCGACGACGGCAAGGTCACCCTGGAGCACATCGAGTGCAACGCGGCCTGCGACTACGCCCCGGTCGTGATGGTCAACTGGGAGTTCTTCGACAACCAGACCCCCGACAGCGCCAAGCGGCTCGTCGACGACCTGCGTGCCGGCCGTGACGTGGCGCCCACACGCGGGGCCCGCCTGTGCACCTTCAAGGAGACCGCGCGGATCCTGGCCGGCTTCCCCGACGAGCGGCCCGGAGCCGTCGAGGAGGGCGGCAGCGCCGGACCGGCGTCGCTGGTGGGCCTCCGCCTGGCCAGGGGAGAGGCCGCACCCGCACGCGTGGTCCACCCGCGCGACGAGCCGCAGGACAGGACCGTGCACCAACCGTCGCCCGCTGAACACCTCAGCTCGCACGACGCGCCGCAGGATTCGTCCGCGTCCGACCCGGCCCACCCGGCGGGTCCTGTCGCAGAGGAGGGGGAGTGATGACATTGGCAGCGGAGCTCAAGGAGAACAGTCCCGAGAAGCTGCTCGCACCCGTGCTGTCGGCCTTCTGGGACGAGGACCGGTCCTGGACGCTCGACGTCTACCGCAGGCACGAGGGGTACGAGGGGCTCCGCAAGGCGCTGGCGATGTCGCCGGACGACCTGATCGCCTACGTGAAGGACTCCGGTCTGCGCGGACGCGGCGGCGCGGGATTCCCCACCGGGATGAAGTGGCAGTTCATTCCGCAGGGAGACGGCAAGCCGCACTACCTGGTGGTCAACGCCGACGAATCGGAGCCGGGGACCTGCAAGGACATCCCGCTCCTCTTCGCGAACCCGCACAGCCTCATCGAGGGCATCGTGATCGCGTGCTACGCCATCCGGTCGTCGCACGCCTTCATCTATCTGCGGGGGGAAGTCGTCCCCGTCCTGCGGCGGTTGCACGAGGCCGTGCGCGAGGCCTACGCGGCGGGCTACCTCGGCAAGGACGTCCTGGGCAGCGGACTCGACCTCGAACTCACCGTGCACGCCGGAGCCGGCGCGTACATCTGCGGTGAGGAGACCGCGCTGCTCGACTCGCTCGAAGGCCGCCGTGGTCAACCGCGACTGCGTCCCCCCTTCCCGGCCGTGGCAGGTCTCTACGCCTGCCCCACCGTGGTGAACAACGTCGAGTCGATCGCGTCGGTTCCCGCCATCCTGAACCGGGGCAAGGAGTGGTTCCGCTCGATGGGCAGCGAGAAGTCCCCGGGTTTCACGCTGTACTCGCTCAGTGGCCATGTCGCCGGCCCCGGCCAGTACGAGGCCCCGCTCGGCATCACCCTGCGCCAGCTGCTCGACATGAGCGGCGGCATGCGGCCCGGCCACCGGCTGAAGTTCTGGACGCCGGGCGGCTCGTCCACGCCGATGTTCACCGACGAGCACCTCGACGTCCCCCTCGACTACGAAGGGGTGGGCGCCGCCGGCTCCATGCTCGGCACCAAGGCGCTCCAGTGCTTCGACGAGACGACCTGCGTGGTCCGCGCCGTCACCCGCTGGACCGAGTTCTACGCCCACGAGTCCTGCGGCAAGTGCACGCCCTGCCGCGAAGGCACGTACTGGCTCGTGCAGCTGTTGCGCGACATCGAGGCCGGCAAGGGCGTGATGAGCGACCTCGACAAGCTGAACGACATCGCCGACAACATCAACGGCAAGTCCTTCTGCGCCCTCGGCGACGGCGCCGCCTCGCCGATCTTCTCCTCGCTGAAGTACTTCCGCGAGGAGTACGAGGAGCACATCACGGGCCGTGGCTGCCCCTTCGACCCGGCCAGGTCGACGGCCTGGGCCGACCACCGCACGGAGGTGAACGCATGACTGTGACCACCAGCGCTCCCTCCGGAGGGGGAGAGGCGGCGGTCCCGCCGGAGGACCTCGTGACGCTGACGATCGACGGCGCCGAGATCAGCGTGCCCAAGGGCACCCTGGTCATCCGGGCCGCCGAGCAGCTCGGCATCGAGATCCCGCGCTTCTGCGACCACCCGCTCCTCGACCCGGCCGGCGCCTGCCGCCAGTGCATCGTCGAGGTCGAGGGCCAGCGCAAGCCGATGGCGTCCTGCACGATCACGTGCACCGACGGCATGGTCGTGAAGACGCACCTCACCTCGCCGGTCGCGGAGAAGGCGCAGAAGGGTGTGATGGAGCTCCTGCTCATCAACCACCCGCTGGACTGCCCCGTCTGCGACAAGGGCGGCGAGTGCCCGCTGCAGAACCAGGCCATGTCGCACGGCGCCGCCGAGTCCCGCTTCGAGGGCAGGAAGCGCACGTACGAGAAGCCCGTCCCGATCTCCACACAGGTACTGCTCGACCGCGAGCGGTGCGTGCTGTGCGCCCGCTGCACCCGGTTCTCCAACCAGGTCGCGGGCGACCCGATGATCGAGCTGGTCGAACGCGGCGCCCTCCAGCAGGTCGGCACCGGCGAGGGCGACCCGTTCGAGTCGTACTTCTCCGGCAACACCATCCAGATCTGCCCGGTCGGCGCGCTCACCTCGGCGGCGTACCGATTCCGCTCCCGGCCCTTCGACCTGGTCTCCTCGCCGTCGGTGTGCGAGCACTGCTCGGGCGGCTGCGCCACCCGCACCGACCACCGGCGCGGCAAGGTCATGCGGCGCCTCGCGGCGGACGACCCCGAGGTCAACGAGGAGTGGATCTGCGACAAGGGGCGCTTCGCCTTCCGCTACGCCCAGCAGCGCGACCGGCTGGACACCCCGCTGGTGCGCAACGCCGAGGGCGACCTCGAACCGGCGTCCTGGCCGGAGGCGCTCCAGATCGCCGCCCAAGGGCTGCTCGCCTCGCGCGGCCGGACCGGTGTGCTGACCGGTGGCCGGCTCACCGTCGAGGACGCCTACGCGTACAGCAAGTTCGCGCGCGTGGCCCTAGACACCAACGACATCGACTTCCGCGCGCGGGCGCACAGCGGCGAGGAGGCCGACTTCCTCGCCGCGCAGATCGCCGGTCGCGGCCGTGACCTCGACGGCACCGGAGTCACCTACACCTCCCTGGAGAAGGCGCCCGCCGTCCTGCTGGCCGGGTTCGAGGCCGAGGAGGAGGCACCCGGCGTCTTCCTGCGGCTGCGCAAGGCGTGGCGCAAGCACGGCCAGAGGATCTTCTCCCTGGCCACGCACGCGACCCGGGGCCTGGAGAAGGCCGGCGGCACCCTGCTGCCCGCCGCTCCCGGCACCGAGACCAAGTGGCTGGACGCGCTCGCCGCCGGCACCGGCCTGGAGGGCCCCGGCGCCGAGGCGGCCGGGGCGCTGCGCACCGAGGGTGCCGTGATCGTCGTCGGCGAGCGGCTGGCCGCCGTCCCGGGCGGGCTCACGGCCGCCGTGCGGGCCGCGGCCGCCACCGGCGCCCAGCTGGTGTGGATCCCGCGCCGGGCCGGGGAGCGGGCCGCCGTCGAGGTGGGAGCGCTGCCGTCGCTGCTGCCCGGCGGGCGTCCCGCGACCGACCCGCGCGCGCGGGACGAGGTCGCCGCCCTGTGGGGCGTGGCCGAACTCCCCTCCCGCTACGGCCGCGACACCGGGCAGATCGTGGAGGCCGCCGCGCGCGGCGAGCTCCAGGCCCTGCTGGTCGCGGGCGTCGAGGTCGCCGACCTGCCCGACCCGGCACGCGCGCGCGAGGCGCTCGCCGAGGCCGGGTTCGTGGTGTCGCTCGAGTTGCGGCCCAGCGAGGTGACGCAGCTCGCCGACGTGGTGCTGCCGGTGGCCGCCGTCGCCGAGAAGGCCGGCACCTTCCTCAACTGGGAGGGCCGGGTGCGCTTCTTCGAGGCCGCGCTGAAGCCCGACCAGTCGACCCGTCGGCCGGCCCCGGCCGACGCGCGGGTCCTGCAGATGCTGGCCGACGCGATGGACGTGCACCTGGGGCTGCCCGATCTGCGCACCACGCGCGCGGAGATCGACCGGCTCGGCTCCTGGGACGGTCCGCGGGCCGCCCAGCCGCTGGAGACCGCCGCCCAGCTGCCGCGTCCGGCGGCCGGTGAGGCCGTCCTCGCCGGGCACCGGCTGCTGCTCGACCAGGGCCTGCTCCAGCAGGGCGACGAGGCGCTCGCCGGCACCCGGCACGCCGCCCGCGCGCGCGTGTCGGCCGCCACGGCCGCCGAGGCGGGGGTGAAGGACGGCGACGTGCTCGCCGTCACCGGGCCCGCCGGAGTCGTCGAACTGCCCCTCCGGATCACGGAGATGCCCGACCGGGTGGTGTGGCTGCCGCTGAACTCCGCCGGCGCGGGCGTCGCCTCCGACGCCGGGGTGCTGCCCGGCTCACTCGTCCGCATCGGCCCGGCGACCCTCGCGTCCGAGGCCCCCGAGGAGGTGGAGGCATGAGCCCTTTCCTCGCCGCTGAAGACCTCTCGATGTTCGGCCGCGACCCCTGGTGGCTGGTCGTCGTCAAGGCGGTGTTCTGCTTCGCCTTCCTGATGGTGACCGTGCTGTTCTCGATCGTCTGGGAGCGCAAGGTCGTCGCGTGGATGCAGCTGCGCATCGGCCCCAACCGGCACGGCCCCTGGGGCATGCTCCAGTCGCTCGCCGACGGCATCAAGCTGATGCTCAAGGAAGACGTCATCGTCAAGCGCGCCGACAAGGTGGTGTACGTCCTCGCGCCGATCGTCGCGGCCATCCCGGCCTTCATGGCGATCGCGGTGATCCCCTTCGGCCCGGCCGGCAACGAGATCTCGATCTTCGGCCAGCGCACCACGATGCAGCTCACCGACCTGCCGATCGCGATGCTCTACATCCTCGCGGTCGCCTCGGTCGGCATCTACGGCATCGTGCTCGCGGGCTGGAGCTCCGGATCGACGTACCCGCTGCTCGGCGGCCTGCGCTCGTGCGCGCAGATGATCTCCTACGAGATCGCGATGGGCGCCGCGTTCGCCTCGGTGTTCCTCTACTCCGGGTCGATGTCCACCTCGGCGATCGTCGAGGCGCAGCACGACCGCTGGTACATCGTCCTGCTGCCGGTGTCGTTCCTGATCTACATCGTGACGATGGTCGGCGAGACCAACCGCGCCCCCTTCGACATGCCGGAGTCCGAGGGCGACCTGGTCGGCGGTTTCAACACCGAGTACTCGTCCATCAAGTTCGCGATGTTCATGCTCGCCGAGTACGTGAACATGGTGACGGTCTCGGCGGTGTCCGTGACGCTCTTCCTGGGCGGCTGGCGGGCGCCCTACCCGATCAGCTCCTTCTGGGAGGGCGCGAACCACGGCTGGTGGCCGCTGCTCTGGTTCGTCATCAAGGTGCAGCTGCTGCTGTTCTTCTTCATCTGGCTGCGCGGCACGCTCCCGCGCGTGCGCTACGACCAGCTGATGAAGCTCGGCTGGAAGGTCCTCATCCCGGTCTCCGTCGTCTGGCTGATGCTGGTCGCGACCGTGCGGACGCTGCGCAACGAGAACTACGACTTCGCGGACATCGCCCTGTACGTCGGCGGCGGAGTCATCGCGCTGCTGCTGCTCTCCGTCATCGCGGACCTGTTCCGCGAGCGGGCGAAGGGCGCGGCGCAACCCGCCGAGGAGCCCGCCGGGTTCGACCCGATGGCCGGTGGCTTCCCCGTGCCGCCGCTGCCCGGGCAGGAGCTGCCGCCGGTCCCGCGGCGCCGGCCGCGGCGGGAGCGGGAGCTGATTGTCAGTGGCGGGTCCGATACTCACAGTGACGGATCTCTGGATGGAAAGGAGGCGTCCGATGGCTGAGGAGCCCAAGGAGGCCGGGCAGACGAAGCCTGGCTTCCAGAACCCCGTGGCCGGCTTCGCCGTGACCTTCAAGGCCATGTTCAAGAAGCGGCTGACCGAGCAGTACCCGGAGCAGCAGAAGACCACCGCTCCGCGCTTCCACGGACGGCACCAGCTCAACCGCCATCCGGACGGCCTGGAGAAGTGCGTCGGCTGCGAGCTGTGCGCCTGGGCCTGCCCCGCCGACGCCATCTACGTGGAGGGCGCCGACAACACCGACGAGGAGCGCTACTCGCCGGGCGAGCGGTACGGCCGCGTCTACCAGATCAACTACGCCCGCTGCATCCTGTGCGGCCTGTGCATCGAGGCGTGCCCCACGCGCGCGCTCACGATGACCAACGAGTTCGAGCTGGCGGACTCCAGCCGCGCCAACCTCATCTACACCAAGGAGCAGTTGCTCGCCGGTCTGGAGGAGGGCATGGTCGACTCGCCCCACGCCATCTACCCCGGCACCGACGAGCAGGACTACTACCGGGGGCTGGTGACCGAGGCCGCGCCGGGCACGACCGGGCAGGTCGCGGTCTCCAAGGGCGAGGTCCCGCAGGAGGGCGCCTCGACCTTCGGCGAGGACGAGCCGGCCTCGGGGAAGGCGGTCGGCCGATGAGCGCTCAGATCGCCGCCGCCTACTCCACCTCCACCGGCGAGGCCGTGCAGTTCTGGATCCTCGGCACCGTCGCCGTGCTCGGCGCCCTGTGCACCGTCTTCCTCAAGAGGGCCGTGCACAGCGCGCTCTGCCTCGCCGGCACCATGATCGTCCTCGCGGTGTTCTACCTGGCCAACGGCGCCTACTTCCTGGGCGTCGTGCAGATCGTCGTCTACACCGGCGCGATCATGATGCTGTTCCTCTTCGTGGTGATGCTGGTCGGCGTGACGGCCGCGGACTCCCTGAAGGAGACCATCAAGGGCCAGCGCTGGCTGGCCCTTCTGTGCGGCCTCGGCTTCGGCATCCTGCTGTTCGCCGGTATCGGGAACGCGTCGCTGCGGCAGTTCGACGGCCTCGCGCAGGCCAACGCGAACGGCAACGTGGAGGGCCTGGCCACCCTCATCTTCACGAGGTACGTCTTCGCGTTCGAGATCACCGGCGCCCTGCTGATCACCGCCGCCATCGGCGCCATGGTGCTCACGCACCGCGAGCGCACCGAGCGCGCCAAGACCCAGCGGGAGCTGTCCGAGGAGCGCGTGCGCGAGGGCAAGCACGTCCCGCCGCTCCCGGCACCCGGCGTCTACGCCCGGCACAACGCCGTGGACATCGCCGGTCTGCTGCCTGACGGCACCCCGTCCGACCTCACCGTCAGCAAGACGCTGCGCGAGCGCGGCCAGATCCGTGACGTGTCCACCGAGGCGCTCAACGACCTGCGGGCCCTGGAGCAGCGCGCGGCGGAGCGCCTGGAGCGGACCGCGATCGAGCCGTCCACCTTCAAGCGTCCGGAGGAGGCGTCCAAGTGAACCCGGTCAACTACGTCTACCTCGCGGCCCTGTTGTTCACGATCGGCGCCACCGGCGTGCTGATCAGGCGCAACGCGATCGTCCTCTTCATGTGCGTGGAGCTGATGCTCAACGCCTGCAACCTCACGCTGGTGGCGTTCTCCCGGATGCACGGCAATCTGGACGGCCAGATCATCGCCTTCTTCACGATGGTCGTGGCCGCCGCGGAGGTCGTCGTCGGGCTCGCGATCATCGTGTCGCTGTTCCGTTCCCGCCACTCGGCCTCGGTCGACGACGCCAGCCTGATGAAGCTCTGAGGGGTCGGAAGAAATCGTGGAGAACCTGATTGCGCTGCTGATCGCGGCGCCCCTGCTCGGAGCGGCCGTACTGCTGTGCGGTGGCCGGCGGCTCGATGCCGTCGGCCACTGGATCGGCACGCTCCTGTCGTTCGTCTCCTTCGCCTTCGGTGTGGTCCTCTTCGCCGGCCTGCTCGGCAAGGGCGCCGAGGAGCGGACCCTGACGAGCCATCTGTTCAGCTGGATCCAGGTCGAGGGCTTCCAGGCGGACGTCGCCTTCCGCCTCGACCAGTTGTCCATGACGTTCGTCCTGCTGATCACCGGCGTCGGGTCGCTGATCCACGTGTACTCCATCGGGTACATGGAGCACGACGAGCGCCGCCGCCGCTTCTTCGGCTATCTGAACCTGTTCCTCGCGGCGATGCTGCTGCTCGTCCTCGCCGACAACTACCTGCTGCTGTACGTCGGCTGGGAGGGCGTCGGTCTCGCCTCGTACCTGCTGATCGGCTTCTGGCAGCACAAGCCCAGCGCCGCCACCGCCGCGAAGAAGGCCTTCCTGGTCAACCGCGTCGGAGACATGGGCCTGTCCATCGCGATCATGCTGATGTTCTTCTGGTTCGGCACCTTCGCCTTCGGGCCGCTGCTCGGCGGCGAGGGCGAGCCCGGTCTCGCCGGGGACGCGAGCGAGGGCAAGCTCACCGCGATCGGCCTGATGCTGCTGCTCGCCGCGTGCGGCAAGTCCGCCCAGGTGCCGCTGCAGTCCTGGCTCGGGGACGCGATGGAGGGCCCGACCCCGGTCTCGGCACTCATCCACGCCGCGACGATGGTGACCGCGGGCGTCTACCTGATCGTCCGCTCCGGCGCCATCTTCGACGCGGCACCCGACGCACAGCTGGTCGTCACGATCGTCGGCGCCGTCACGCTCCTGTTCGGTGCGATCGTCGGTTGCGCGAAGGACGACATCAAGAAGGCGCTGGCCGGCTCGACCATGTCGCAGATCGGCTACATGGTCCTGGCCGCGGGCCTCGGCCCCATCGGCTACGTCTTCGCGATCATGCACCTGGTGACGCACGGCTTCTTCAAGGCCGGGCTGTTCCTCGGCGCCGGTTCGGTCATGCACGGCATGAACGACGAGGTCGACATGCGCAAGTACGGCGGTCTGCGCAGGTACATGCCGGTCACCTTCATCACCTTCGGCCTCGGCTACCTCGCCATCATCGGCTTCCCGGGCCTGTCCGGCTTCTTCTCCAAGGACAAGATCATCGAGGCGGCGTTCGCCAAGGGCGGCACCGAGGGCTGGATCCTCGGCGGCTGCGCCCTGCTCGGCGCGGCCATCACCGCGTACTACATGACCCGCGTGATGCTGATGACGTTCTTCGGCGAGGAGCGCTGGCGGCACACCAGGACCGCCTCCCCGGCCGAGCCCGGCGTGGAGCCCGCTGCCGAGACCCGGAGCGTCGAGGGCCCGGGGGCGCCCGCAGGGCACGCGGAGCCGCATCCGCACGAGTCGCCCAAGGTCATGACGATCCCCATGATCGTGCTGGCCGTCGGGTCGGTGGCGGCCGGCTTCGTGTTCAACTGGCAGAGCGGCTTCGTGCACTGGCTCGAGCCCATCACCGGGCACGCGCACGGCAATCCGCCGATCAGCGCGGGCACCGTCACCGGCGCGACCGTCGCGTGCATGGTCATCGGCGTCGCCCTCGCCTGGGCCCAGTACGGCAGGCGCCCGGTCCCGGCGGTCGCCCCGCGCGGGTCGCTGCTCACCCGGGCCGCCCGGCGCGACCTGTACCAGGACGACTTCAACCACGTCGTCCTGGTCCGCGGCGGCGAGCACCTCACCCGCTCCCTGGTCTACGTCGACCACACCCTGGTCGACGGTGTCGTCAACGGCACGGCGGCCTCGGTCGGCGGCCTGTCCGGACGGATGCGCAGGCTCCAGAACGGCTTCGCGCGGTCGTACGCGGTCTCGATGTTCGGCGGTGCGGCGATCCTCGTCGCCGCGACCCTGCTGATGAGGGCGGTCTGATACCGATGTCCTTTCCTCTGCTGACAGCCACGGCGGCGCTCCCGGCGATCGGGGCGATCGCCACGGCCGCCGTGCCGGCCGCCCGGCGCACCGCCGCCAAATGGCTGGCGCTGTTCTTCTCCCTCGGCACACTCGCCCTCGCGATCGCCGTCCTGGTCCGGTTCGACCCGGACGGCGACCGCTACCAGCTCACCGAATCGCACTCCTGGATCTCCGACTTCGGGGTCCGCTACGAACTCGGCGTGGACGGCATCGGGGTGGCGCTCGTCGCGCTGACGGCGCTGCTGATCCCGTTCATCGTCCTCGCGGGCTGGCACGACGCCGACCCGCTGGAGACGGGAAGCAGGAGGTGGCGGCCGACGCAGGGCTTCTTCGCCCTGATCCTGGCCGTCGAGGCGATGGTGATCCTCTCCTTCGAGGCCACCGACGTCTTCCTCTTCTACATCTTCTTCGAGGCCATGCTCATCCCGATGTACTTCCTCATCGGCGGCTTCGGGGACCGTGCCCACGAGCACGGCGAGAAGGTGGCGTCGACGCAGCGGTCGTACGCCGCGGTGAAGTTCCTCCTCTACAACCTGGTCGGCGGACTGATCATGCTGGCCGCGGTGATCGGCCTGTACGTCGTCGCGGGGAACTTCAGCCTCCAGGAGATCGCCGAGGCCCGCGCCAACGGCTCGCTGGACATGGCGGCGAACACCGAACGCTGGCTGTTCCTCGGCTTCTTCTTCGCCTTCGCGGTGAAGGCGCCGCTGTGGCCGCTGCACACCTGGCTGCCGAACGCGATGCAGGAGGCCACCACCCCGGTCGCCGTCCTCATCACGGCCGTCGTCGACAAGGTCGGCACCTTCGCGATGCTCCGCTTCTGCCTCCAGCTCTTCCCGGAGGCCAGCAAGTGGGCCACGCCCGCCATCCTGGTTCTGGCCCTGATCAGCATCATCTACGGGGCGCTGCTCGCGGTCGGCCAGCGGGACATCAAGCGCCTGATCGCCTACGCGTCGATCTCGCACTTCGGCTTCATCATCATGGGCATCTTCGCGATGACCAGCCAGGGGCAGTCCGGGGCGACGCTCTACATGGTGAACCACGGCATCTCGACAGCCGCGCTGATGCTGGTCGCCGGATTCCTGATCTCGCGGCGCGGCTCGCGGCTCATCGCCGACTACGGCGGTGTGCAGAAGGTCGCCCCGGTGCTCGCCGGCACCTTCCTGATCGGTGGCCTCGCGACCCTGTCGCTGCCGGGTCTCGCGCCGTTCGTCAGCGAGTTCCTGGTCCTCGTCGGCACGTTCACGCGCTATCCGGCGATCGGCATCATCGCCACCTTCGGCATCGTGCTCGCCGCGCTCTACACCCTCGTGCTGTACCAGCGGACGATGACGGGCCCGGTGAAGCCGGAGGTCTCCGCGATGCCGGACCTCCGGGTACGGGAGATCGCGGTCGTCGCCCCGCTGATCGTCCTGCTGGTCTTCCTGGGCGTCTACCCGAAGCCCGTCACCGACATCGTGAACCCGGCGGTCAAGCAGACCTTGTCCGACGTACAGAAGAAGGACCCCCAGCCCGAGGTGGAGGCGGCCAAGTGAGCGCATCAGCCGTCCACAGCCTGTGGACAACCGCGGCCGATCCGATCTCGAAGATCGACACGCCGAAGATCGAGTACGGACAGCTCTCGCCCACCCTGATCGTCGTCGGCGCGGCGCTCCTCGGGGTGCTGATCGAAGCCGTCGTCCCGCGCAGGTCCCGCTACTACGCGCAGGTGTTCACCGCCGTCGTGGCGCTCGTCGCCTCCTTCGCCGCGGTCGTCGCGCTGGCCGCCGGCGGGTACGCCACGACCAAGTCGGGCATCGCCGCGATGGGCGCGATCGCCGTCGACGGACCGGCCCTGTTCCTGCAGGGCACGATCCTGCTGACGGCCCTCGTCGGCCTGTTCACCTTCGCCGAGCGCCGGCTGGACCCGGCGGCGCACGGCAACCGGGTCGACTCCTTCGCCGCGCAGGCCGCGTCCGTGCCGGGCAGCGAAAGCGAGAAGGCCGCCGTGAAGGCGGGGTTCACCACCACCGAGGTGTTCCCCCTGCTGATGTTCGCCGTCGCGGGCATGCTGATCTTCCCGTCGGCCAACGACCTGCTGACGCTGTTCATCGCGCTGGAGGTCTTCTCCCTCCCGCTGTACCTGATGTGCGCGCTGGCCCGCCGCAAGCGGCTCATGTCGCAGGAGGCCGCGGTCAAGTACTTCCTGCTGGGAGCCTTCGCGTCCGCGTTCACCCTGTTCGGCATCGCCCTGCTGTACGGCTACGCGGGCTCCGTGTCCTACGGCACGATCGCGCGGGTCGTCGACGGCACCGCCACCGACGTCAGCCCGGTCCTGGCCGACACCATGGGCAACGACGCGCTGCTGCTCATCGGCTCGGCGCTGATCGTCATGGGTCTGCTGTTCAAGGTGGGCGCGGTCCCGTTCCACATGTGGACGCCGGACGTCTACCAGGGCGCCCCGACGCCGGTGACCGGGTTCATGGCCGCGGCGACGAAGGTGGCCGCGTTCGGCGCGCTGCTGCGCATCCTGTACGTCGTGCTGCCCGGTCTGCGCTGGGACTGGCGGCCGGTCATGTGGAGCGTGGCGATCGTCACCATGCTGGGCGGCGCGATCATCGCGATCACCCAGACCGACATCAAGCGGCTGCTGGCGTACTCGTCGATCGCGCACGCCGGGTTCATCCTGGCCGGTGTCATCGCGACCACGCCGGACGGGGTGTCGTCCGTCCTCTTCTACCTGGGCGCGTACTCGTTCGTCACGATCGGCGCGTTCGCGGTGGTGACGCTGGTGCGCGACGCCGGCGGCGAGGCGACGCACCTGTCGAAGTGGGCCGGTCTGGGCCGCCGCTCGCCGCTGGTCGCGGCGGTCTTCGCGGTGTTCCTGCTGGCCTTCGCGGGCATTCCGCTGACCTCCGGATTCGCCGGGAAGTTCGCCGTGTTCAAGGCGGCGGCCGAGGGCGGGGCGGCCCCGCTGGTCGTGGTCGGTGTGATCTCGTCCGCGATCGCCGCGTTCTTCTACATCCGGGTCATCGTGCTGATGTTCTTCAGCGAGCCGAGCCCGGAGGGACCGACGGTGGCGGTGCCGTCCCCGCTGACGATGACGGCGATCGGCGTCGGCGTGGCGGTGACCCTGGTGCTGGGCGTGGCGCCCCAGTACTTCCTGGACCTCGCCGGCCAGGCGGGCGTCTTCGTGCGCTGACCGACCCCGCGCGGACGGCCCGGCTTCCCCCGAGGGAGGCCGGGCCGTTCCCGTACCGAGGGGGTGAGCCTGTGGACAACTCCGGGGGCTGTCGGTGCGGACCCCTATCGTGGAGGCAGTGGTCGAGGGACGACGGGCGGGGGACACGACGATGGGTGCGACGGGCGGGATCAAGGAGATGCCAGCGGTGACCGAGGCGGACCGGACAGGCGACAGCGAGGCGCTGGCCGCGCTGCACCGCGTCTTCGGATACGAGGCCTTCCGGGGCGAGCAGGAAGCCGTCATCGAGCATGTCGTGGCGGGCGGCGACGCGGTCGTGCTCATGCCGACCGGCGGCGGCAAGTCGCTCTGCTACCAGATTCCCTCCCTGGTCAGACCGGGCACGGGGGTGGTCGTCTCCCCGCTGATCGCCCTCATGCAGGACCAGGTGGACGCCCTGCGGGCGCTCGGTGTGCGCGCCGGGTTCATCAATTCCACGCAGGACTTCGACGAGCGCCGCGTGATGGAGGCGCAGTACGTCGCCGGCGAGCTCGACCTGCTCTACCTCGCCCCCGAGCGCCTGCGGCTCGACGCGACGCTCGAGCTGCTGTCCCGCGGCAAGATCTCGGTGTTCGCCATCGACGAGGCGCACTGCGTGTCCCAGTGGGGCCACGACTTCCGCCCCGACTACCTCTCCCTGTCCCTGCTGGGCGAGCGCTGGCCGGACGTGCCGCGGATCGCGCTGACGGCGACGGCCACCCGGGCCACGCACCAGGAGATCACCCAGCGGCTGCACATGCCGGACGCCCGGCATTTCGTGGCCAGCTTCGACCGGCCCAACATCCAGTACCGGATCGTGCCGAAGGCCGACCCGAAGAAGCAGCTGCTGAGTTTCCTGCGCGAGGAGCACGCGGGCGACGCGGGCATCGTGTACTGCCTGTCCCGGAAGTCGGTCGACGCGACCGCCGAGTTCCTCACCCGCAACGGCATCGAGGCGATCCCCTACCACGCGGGCCTCGACGCGGGCACCCGCGCGGCGCACCAGTCCCGGTTCCTGCGCGAGGAGGGCCTGGTGGTGGTGGCCACCATCGCCTTCGGCATGGGCATCGACAAGCCGGACGTACGGTTCGTCGCCCACCTCGACCTGCCCAAGTCCGTCGAGGGCTACTACCAGGAGACCGGCCGGGCCGGGCGGGACGGCCTGCCCTCGACGGCCTGGATGGCCTACGGCCTCAACGACGTCATCCAGCAGCGCAAGATGATCCAGCTGGGCGAAGGGGACGAGGCGTTCCGGCGCCGCGCGGCCGCGCACCTGGACGCGATGCTGGCGCTGTGCGAGACGGTCCAGTGCCGGCGCGCCCAACTGCTCGCCTACTTCGGCCAGGACCCCGAGGCCGGCGCCTGCGGCAACTGCGACACCTGCCTGACACCGCCCGAGACCTGGGAGGGCACCGTGGCCGCGCAGAAGGTGCTCTCGACGGTGGTCCGCCTGCAGCGCGAGCGGGGGCAGAAGTTCGGCGCGCTGCAGATCGTCGACATCCTGCTGGGGCGGCGCACCGCCAAGGTGATCCAGTTCGACCACGACCAGCTCTCCGTGTTCGGCATCGGCGAGGAGCTGACCGAGGGCGAGTGGCGCGGCGTCATCCGGCAGCTGCTGGCCCAGGGCCTGCTCGCCGTGGAGGGGGAGTACGGCACCCTGGTGCTGACCGAGGACAGCGGCTCGGTGCTGCGGCGGGAGCGGGAGGTGCCGCTGCGCAAGGAGCCGAAGCGACCGGCGACCGCGCGGTCGGCGTCCGGATCCGGCCGCGGCGAGCGCAAGGCCAAGGCCGCGGTCGCCGAGCTGCCGCGGGAACTGGTCCCGGCCTTCGAGGCCCTGCGCGCCTGGCGTGCCGAGCAGGCCCGGGAGCAGGGCGTCCCGGCCTACGTCATCTTCCACGACGCCACGCTGCGGGAGATCGCCACCGTGTGGCCCACCTCGGTGGCCGAGCTGGGCGGGATCGGCGGCGTCGGCGAGAAGAAGCGGATGACGTACGGAGAAGGGGTGGTCGAGGTACTGGCCGGCCTGACCGCACCGGCACCCGAGTCCGCCCCGCAGTCCGTCCCGGACGACCCCGACGACTGGCCGCTCGAGGAGCCGGAGCCCGACGGCTGGCAGTGAGGGCGGTGCGTCCTCTGCCAGGGCGCGCGGTGAGGCGAGCGGGTGCCAGCGCATCCGGCGCAGACCCGCGCGCGCCGGTGACGGAGGGAAACGCCTCTCCCTAGGACAGCGAGAGGAGCCCCGGCGCGAAGGTGATCAGCAGGGGGACGAGCGGTACCAGGGTCGCCAGGGTCGTGGTGAGGGCGCGGTCGCGGCGGCCCAGGCGCGGGGGCGGCTGGAGGAGGCGGTCGACGCGTTCGCCCAGCAGCCGGTGGGTGGAGGCGCAGGACAGCACGCCCCGGTGCTGGTTGAGCTCGATCAGGGCCAGGGCCGTCGTCAGATGGCCGCAGCGGCGGGAGGCCGTGTCGTCGGCGGCGAGCTCGACCAGGCGGTGGGTCTGGTCGCAGAAGTGGGCGAACAACGGGACTCGGGGGAAACCGGTGGCGAGCGCGGTGGACAGGTGCAGCAGCCAGTCGTGGTGGGCGCGGGCATGGCCCCGCTCATGGGTGAGGACGGCGTCGAGCTGGTGGTCGGTGAGGCGGTGCAGGGCACCGGTCGTGACGATCAGCTGCGGCGGACTGCCCGGCATCCACCAGGCGTCCGGGTACTCGTCCTCCAGCACCAGCAGCGGGCCGCGTGTGGAGCCGAGGCCGGCCGGCAGATCGGGGGCGCGCTCCCGCAGCTGGGCCCGCGCACGGCCGCGCCGCCTGCGCGCCTCGACCAGTTCCCGCCCGAGCATCGCGGTGGTCCAGGCCGCCCCGCAGGCCAACAGGAGGGTGAGGAGCGCGGCCCAGGCCGGGGCTGCGGAGAGGTCGTACGCCTCCGTCACGGACGCCGGCGCCGGGGCGAACAGCTGCGCGCGGGCGGTGCCGAAGACGGCGGCGGTGCCCAGGGCGAGCGCCGTCACGCAGCACAGCAGGACGGTGGCGACGAGGCACTGCCACACCCACAGCGCGACCACGGGGTCCCGTTCCGGCCAGGCGGCCCGGGTCAGGACGCGCGGGACGGGAACGGCGGCCGTCAGGCCGACGATGCTCAGCAGGAGCAGGCAGACGGTCATGCCAGGGGCTCCGGATCCTGGTCAGGGACAGTGCGTGGACGACGGTGCGGGGCGGCGGGCCGCGGGCACCCCGAGGGGTGCGCCTCCCACCGCCAGCCAGTATGACGGTGCGGCCCGTGGGAGTCAGCGGGAAGGAGCCGACGGATCCACGGGCGTGCTCCGCCCACTTGGCGCCCGCGCCTCAGCCGGCCACGATCCGTCCGGTGACCTCGCCCAGGCCCACCCGCACACCGCCCGGGCCGGGGGCCCACGCGGACAGAGTGACAACGTCGCCGTCCTCGAGGAACGTCCGCTTGCCGTCGGGGAGTTCGAGCGGGTCGCGGCCGTTCCAGGTCAGCTCCAGGAGGGAACCGCGCTCACGCTCGGTGGGGCCGCTGACCGTGCCGGAGCCGTACAGGTCGCCGGTGCGCAGGGAGGCGCCGTTCACCGTCATGTGGGCGAGCTGCTGGGCGGCCGTCCAGTACATGGTGGAGAACGGGGGCTCGGAGACCACGTGGCCGTTGATCGCCACGGAGATGCGCAGGTCGTAGCCGCCGGGTTCGGTCTCGTCGCCGGAGTCGTCGAGGTAGGGCAGCAGCGGGTGGGTGCGCTCGGGCGGCGCCGTCGCGGCCTCCTCCAGGGCGTCCAGCGGGGTGATCCAGGCCGACACCGACGTGGCGAAGGACTTGCCGAGGAACGGGCCGAGGGGGACGTACTCCCAGGCCTGGATGTCACGCGCCGACCAGTCGTTGAGCAGGCACAGGCCGAAGACGTGCTCACGGAAGTCGCCCAGCGGGACCGGCGCGCCCATCGCGGACGGCTTGCCCACGACGAAGCCGACCTCGGCCTCGATGTCCAGGCGGACCGACGGGCCGAAGACGGGGGCCGGGTCGGTGGGGGCCTTGCGCTGGCCCGAGGGCCGTACGACGTCCGTGCCGGAGACCACCACCGTGCCGGAGCGGCCGTGGTAGCCGATCGGCAGGTGCTTCCAGTTGGGGGTGAGGGAGTCCTCGGCGTCCGGGCGGAAGATCCGGCCGACGTTCCGGGCGTGGTTCTCGGAGGCGTAGAAGTCGACGTAGTCCGCGACGTCGAACGGAAGGTGCAGCGTCACGGAGGAGAGCGGGTGGAACAGGTCCGCGATGGCCTCCTGGTGCGCCGGGACCGTCACCCAGGCGGTCAGCGCCCGCCGCACGTCCGACCAGGTGGTGCGGCCCGCGGCGAGCAGCGGGTTCAGCGACTCCTGGGCGAGCAGCGGGGCGTACGGCGAGTCGAGCGCCCGGGCCGCCCTCCCCGCGTCGAGGACGTGGTCGCCGAGCCGGACGCCCACCCGGCGCGCGGAGTCCGGGCCCGGGAGGGAGAAGACGCCGTACGGAAGGTTGTGCGCGCCGAAGGGGTCGCCCTCGGGGAGATCGAAGGGGGGCATGGGGTACTGCCTCACTCTCATACGCTCCGTAAGCCATGTGGTCGGGCCCACGTTACGGGTGAGGTGGCGGTCTTGGGCAGGGTGAATCCTCCGGGCAGGCGATCGGCTTCCCCCCGGCTCGCCCCGGTCGTCCGTCCCCTTCACCGGGCGAGCGGCCGCAACTCGGCGGCCGTAGGACCCTCGAAGACCCCGCAAGGGCGAAACCGCCATAAACGGGCGCGAGTTGCGCGCGCTCGGACACAACTGGGACCGGAACGGGTGTCAACTCATGTGAACAGAGCAGCCGTCCGGTTCAGGTCGAGTCGATGGGGCTTCCTGTCCGTATTCTCTGATCATGGCCGCACCGATCGCATATTCACTCATCGCCACTGACCTGGACGGAACCCTCCTCCGAGGTGACGACACACTCTCCGACCGGTCCCTCGTGGCGCTCGCGCAGGCGGCGATGGCCGGTGCCCAGCATCTCGTGGTGACGGGACGGCCGGCACCCAGGGTGCGGCCCCTCCTGGAGGTCATGGGCAGCAGGGGACTGGCGGTGTGCGGGCAGGGCGCGCAGCTCTACGACGCCGGCCAGGACCGGCTGCTGTGGTCCATCACCCTGGAGCGGGACCTGGCGGAGACCGCCCTCGGCAAGATCGAGGCCGAGGTGGGGCAGGTGTACGCGGCCGTCGACCAGGACGGAGTCGAGGGGCTCACGCTCATCGAGCCGGGCTATCTGATGCCCCACCCGACGCTGCCGGCGGTGCGGGTGCGGCACCGCGAGGACCTGTGGTGCGAGCCGATCAGCAAGGTGCTGCTGCGCCATCCGACTCTGTCGGACGACGAGTTGGCGGCGACGGCCCGCGCGGTGGTGGGTTCGCTGGCGACGGTCACGATGTCGGGGCCGGGCACCGTCGAACTCCAGCCGAGCGGCATCACGAAGGCGACCGGCCTCGCGCTCGCCGCCGAGCATCTCGGCCTGGGCCCGCACGAGACCATCGCCTTCGGGGACATGCCCAACGACATCCCCATGTTCGACTGGGCCGCCCACGGTGTGGCGATGGCCAACGCGCATCCCGAACTCAAGTCGGTCGCGGACGAGATCACCTTGTCCAACGAGGACGACGGCATCGCCGTCGTCCTCGAGAGACTGTTCGCCCGCAGCCTGGCCGAGTTCCCCTACTAGAGGTCCCCGGCGGCAAGTTCCCCCTATGGGAGGGGGAGAGCCGGCACGGCTCAGTAGGGGCCGTTCACGTTGTCGATCGAACCGTAGCGAGCGGCCGCGTAGTTGCAGGCGGCCGTGATGTTCGCGACCGGGTCGAACGGGTCGTACGCGGTGCCCGGCACGTGGTACGTCGCGAAGGTGGGGTCGATGACCTGGAGGAGACCCTTGGACGGGGTGCCCGCGATCGCGTTGGAGTCCCAGTTGTTGATGGCGGCCGGGTTGCCCGACGACTCACGCATGATGTTGCGGTGGATGCCCTCGTAGGAACCGGGGATCCCCTTCTGCGCCATGATGTCGAGCGCCTCGCGGATCCAGCCGTCGAGGTTGTCGGCGTACGTCTTCGCGGAGGCCTGGGTGGCCTGGGCGACGGCGGACTTCTTGACGGGGGCGGACGCCGTGCTCGCCTTCGACGGCTCGGCCTTCTTCGTGCTCCGGACCTTCAGGTCGACACCCGGGTGGATCAGCCGGGGGTCGTCGCCGATGGCCTTGCGGTTGTCCTTGTAGAGCTGCTGCCAGCCGCCCTGGGCGTCGTAGCGGTCGGCGATCCCGTACAGGGTGTCGCCCTTCTTGGTGGTGTAGCTGACGGAGCCGACCTTGGCCACGGTGGGGGCCTTGGCGGGCTCGGCGGCGCTCGCGGTGGTCGCGCCCAGCAGGGGGAGCGCGAGAGCGGCGGTACCGGCTCCGGCGGCGATGACGCGCCGGGCGAACGGGCTGGTACGGGTGCGGCGGTGCTTGCCTCGGGACATGGCGCTGTTCCTCTCCGGCGCCTGCGAGGTGAGCTGTCGGGTTCGGGCGGGAGCTGCCCGGCCACGCCGCCGTAGGACGACGTGACTTCACCCCTAGCCGTCCCGGCGCGCCATCGAGGCGTGCGGTACGGCGACTTACCTGGGTCCCCCGCTCCTGCCGTGCGAGTGCGTTGTGTAGGTGGATGACTCGGGCGGCGGCAGGATTCGGCGTCCGCCCGACAGAGCGGGAACGTATGCGACAGCACATGTAGGGAACAAGTGCCGCAATCACCTGACGTGCTAGTTGACCATGGTCTGAGGCGTATGGGGCGCTTGATCCTTTGCGGTTGCCAATTCTCAACTCGCTTTTGTGGCAAGGGGTCGACGGGCTCCGGCGGCGGAGGGGCCGATGCGGGGTCGCGTGACCCAACTCACGGAGATCACAACAGCGGCAAATCGGGCAATGGCTCCAACTCCCCTGTTATTGCCTGCACGTGAAAAACTCACTGTCAACGCGCCCATCTGCCCCTTGAGTCCGGAGAGTCCGTTTTGCGGGTGCGGAGCAAAAGGTGCGAAAGGGTGGCGGCGCGCCCGGCTCGCCGGCTCGCAGGAACCTCGCCCTTCGTGTCGGTCGTTGAGGAGGCGTGGAGGCGTCCGGAGGGCGGGTCGGGGTAGACGGGAGCGGGGGTGTCGCGCGGACCCGCGGCGTATCCCTCAAAGAGTCGAACGCAGTTTCGGTTCGGGAAAGCGTGGGGGAGTGGGTGGCTACACACAGTGACGTACCGATAAAACGATGAATGTCCATCCTTATCGGGTGATCAAAAAACATACCGACCGTGAACCGATGTCGCCCGTGGTGGACGGGTGGGCGGCATCGGTGATCGAAACGTGACCGGATACGCTGACTTGAGTGATGGCAGCGACCTATCGACAAACCGTGTAACCAGCCGAAAGACACCAGCAGACAGGAGACCCCTCGTGACCGTCGTCGGGCCGTTCGGGCTGAGCGTGCGGGACCAGGCTCTGGAAGCCGATGTCCAGGCCGGATTGGCGGCCGTCGAGGAGGGACTGCTCGAAGCCACCAAGAGTGAGGTCCCCTTCATCACCGGGGCCGCCCAGCACCTGGTGCGGGCGGGCGGAAAGCGCTTCCGGCCGCTGCTGGTGATGCTCGCCGCGCGCTTCGGGGACCCGTACGCCCCGGGGATCGTGCCGTCGGCCGTGGTGGTGGAGCTGACCCATCTGGCGACGCTGTACCACGACGACGTGATGGACGAGGCCGAGGTCCGGCGCGGGGTCGACAGCGCGAACACCCGCTGGGGGAACTCCGTCGCGGTCCTCACCGGCGACTTCCTCTTCGCGCGCGCCTCGCACATCCTGGCCGACCTCGGGCCCGAGGCGGTGCGGGTGCAGGCGGAGGCGTTCGAGCGGCTGGTCACGGGCCAGATCCTGGAGACGGCCGGGCCGCAGGACGGCCGGGACCCCGTGGAGCACTACCTCGACGTGCTGAGCGGCAAGACCGGGTCGCTGGTGGCGGTGTCCTGCCGCTTCGGGGCGATGATGTCCGGCGCCGACGAGACCGTGGTCGACGTGCTCACCCAGTACGGGGAGCGGCTCGGCGTCGCCTTCCAGCTCGCGGACGACGTCCTGGACATCGCGAGCGACTCCCGCGAGTCCGGGAAGACACCCGGCACCGATCTGCGCGAGGGCATCCCGACCCTGCCGGTGCTGCGGCTGCGGGAGCGCGCGGAGCGTCTGGGGCTGCCCGAGGACATCGCCCTGTGCGAGCTGCTGGACTCCGACCTGAGCGAGGACGCCCGGCTCGCCGAGGCGCTGGCCGCCCTGCGTGAGCACCCGGCGCTGGAGCAGGCCCGGCGGGACACGGTCCGCTACGCGGAGGACGCGCGCGCCGCGCTGGCGCCCCTGCCGGAGAACGACGCGAAGGCCGCCCTGATGGAGCTGTGCGACGCCGTCGTGCACCGGGCCGCCTGAAGCCCGGCGTCCCTGCCGCGGCACTGCCCCCGCGGCCACCCTTCCCCTCCTCGCCCCACCCCCCGACCCCTACGGGTCGGGGGAGGTCCACCCCTCCGGCGTCATACCGCAGGTGTACACGGAGTTGGCTCCGCAGGTTGACGAAACTCCCTGACCGATTTGGTCAGATGGACATCACGGAAACACCACTCCTCACCGATTCGGGTGAGAATGGCGGCTCAGGGGTGGACCTTGCCGGGTCGTGAGACTCGCGGGCGACAGACGAACGGACGGCCGCCGCCGACGACGGAGGTAGGGCACACATGGCACCGTACGAAGTCGACGACAGTACGACCGCGGGGGAGGGCGACGACCTGCGCGCGGGTCGGCGCAAGGCCGCTCGGTACGTCGTCCCGGTCACGGTGGTGGGGATCGCGGCGGCGACGATCGGGCTGGTCCCGGCGCTCGCCGACGCCGGGGACCCGGACCTGCCGGACCTCACCGCGCAGCAACTGGTCGAGAAGATCGCCAAGTCGGACGTGCAGCAGCTGTCCGGCACGTTCAAGATCACCACGGATCTGGGGCTGCCCGACCTCGGTGGGCTGGAGTCGGGTCTCGCCTCGGGCCTCACCGGGTCGGGCTCGGGCGACGGCTCGTCCGCCGACCCCTCGGCGAAGCTGAGCGAGCTGGCCTCCGGCACGCACACGCTGCGGGTCGCCGTCGACGGCGACGACCGGCAGAAGCTGTCCCTGCTGGACAACGCCTCCGAGTACAGCCTCATCCACAACGGCAAGGACGTCTGGGGCTACGACAGCAAGTCGGACGAGGTCTTCCACGCCACCGCCGATGAGGCCGAGCGGGAGAAGGCCGAGGGCCACGGGAAGCTCGACGAGGTTCCGGCCACTCCCAAGGAGCTCACCGAGGAGGCGCTGAAGGCGGTCGACGACACGACGTCGGTCACCGTCGACGGCACCGCGCACGTCGCCGGGCGGGACGCCTACCGGCTGCTCATCGAGCCGAAGCAGTCGGGCACCACGGTCGGCGCGATCACGGTGGCCGTGGACGCGAAGACCGGGCTGCCGCTGAAGTTCACGCTGACCCCGGCCGGCGGTGGCGCCGCCGTGGTCGACGCCGGCTTCACCCAGGTCAGCTTCGCCAAGCCCGCCGCCTCCACCTTCGACTTCACCCCGCCCAAGGGTGCGAAGGTCACCGAGGAGGGCGACGTGGACAAGGCCGCCCCGCGGCACGGCGAGGGCAGGTCCGAGGACGACTTCCGCAAGAAGTTCGAGAAGGAGTTCGGCTCCAAGGACTCCGCGGGTTCGAAGGGTTCGAAGGGCCCCGAGGACGGTCCCCGGACCATCGGCGAGGGCTGGAACACGGTGGCGGTCTTCGACACCGGCGGCGCGGGCGTTCCCTCGGGCGCAGAGGTCGGTGGCGACCTGGGCGGCTTCCTCGACTCCCTGGGCGACAAGGCCACCGGGAAGTTCGGTTCGGGCACGGTGTTCTCGACGCGCCTGATCAACGCCCTCGTCACCGACGACGGCAAGGTCTACGTCGGCGCCGTCGACAAGGCCACGCTCGTGAAGGCGGCCGACTCGGCCGAGTGACGCGAGCGGCCCGGCCTCGGGGCCGGGCCGCTGTCACCGGGCATCACCGAGTGGCGCTCAGCCCGTCTGGTACGCGAAGCGGGCGAGCGGCGCGTCCTGGGCGAAGAACGTCTTGGCCCGGCTCAGGGCCCCGGTGTCCCGCAGCACGTCCCCGGGCTTGCTGCCGTTGCCGAGCAGCACCCCGCCGAAGCGCATCCCCATGTAGGCGGCCGAGTTGTTGAGGGTGCCGATCAGCGGGTCGGCGACCACCTGCTCCTCGTGGGCGAGCGCGGTCACGCCCCAGAGCGTGCGCCCGGCCAGGGTGTCCTTGAAGTCGACGCCGGGCGTGCGCAGCCAGCCCGACCAGTGGTCGAGGTAGCGCTTGGTGTGCGCGGACACCGAGTACCAGTACAGCGGCGAGACGATCACGACGTCCGTGGCCGCGAGGGTGGCGTCGAGCAGTACGGCCGCGTTCCCCTCCGTCGGCCGCACATGGTCGCTGTCGTGGCGCAGGTCCTCGAAGTCGGGCAGTGGATGTGCCGTGAGGTCGATCCACTGCTGTTCCACTCCCTCGGGCAATTGCTCGGCGGCCCGGCGGGCCAGCAGTTCGGTGTTGCCGTCGGGGCGGCTGCTGCCGAGGACGAACAGGAAGCGGCGATTCATGGATCCCCCAGTGAACACGCGCGAACAGAGCGCACGGCGATTAAGTGCATCTGCATTATATGCGTACGCAAGTAGCTGGCGTCCAGGGACCGAGCGTGCCCTCGGCTGCCTCCGCCACCGCGAGCAGTGCCGTCTCCTGCCCGTGCGCCGCCACCAGTTGGAGTCCCACGGGGCAACCGTCCGGCCCGAATCCGGCCGGAATGCTGATCGCCGGATGCCCGCTCAGGTTGAACGCCCAGGTGAGCGCCGTCGAGTACCGCTCGCCGGGGCCCTGGTGACCGTGCGGCGGGGTGGGGGCCGTCGGTGTCAGGAGCAGGTGCGTCCGGCGGAAGAGAGCGGCGAGCCGGCGGTCGTTGCCCGCCCGCAGGCGCCGGGCGGCCTCGGGGGAGGGGCCGGCCTCGGACCCGCGCAGGGCGAGCCACGCCGGGGCCGGGTCGTCGAGCCGGACCCCGTCCCGCGCGTCCAGGAGCAGCCGCACCACACCGGCTTCGCGGAGTCGTACGGCGGCCGCGTGTGCCACCGCCACGACCTCCGGGTCGGGGGAGGCGAAGCCCAGGTCGGGGGACCAGAGGGCGGCCGGGAGGGGCGGGCCGTGGGGGCGGGAGGGCGCGTCGCCGGACACCACGGCCCAGTACGCCGCCGCGTCCGCCACGCGGCGCGTGAGCACGCCCGGCGCCATGAGCCCCGTGGAATCCCGGGTGGGGAAGCGCCCGTTGGTCGCCTTCAGGCCGACGACCCCGCACCAGGCCGCCGGAATGCGCACCGAACCGGCGCCGTCGTTCCCCGTGGCCAGCGGCACCAGCCCGGCCCCGACCGCCGCCGCCGAACCGGCCGACGAGCCGCCTGGCGTACGGTCGGGCCGCCAGGGGTTGACCGTACGCCCGTACCGGCCCTCGCCCCAGGTCTGCCACGGGGTCCCCGGCCCCGGCACGGACGTCGCGCCCACCGGCACGCATCCCGCCGCGAGCAGCGGGGCCGCCGTGCGCAGCCCGCGGCGGCCCTTCACCCCGATCGGCACCCCGGCCAGCGGCGGCCGCTCGCCCGCGTCCATCCGGGCGTCCACCTCGCGCGCCCACGCCCGCGCCCGCTCGTCCCACACCTCGGCGAAGGCGGACAGAGCGGGGTCGGCGCGCTCGATCCGGTCGAGGGCGTCCGCGATCACGTCCACCGCGCGCACGGCGCCCGCACGGACGGCCGAGGCGATCGTCACGGCGGAGCACGCCGAGACCGGACCGGAGCCGGGTCCCTCGGCGGCGGGGGGCGACGGAGGGGGCACGGGTCAGCGCCCGTGCCCCGTCAGCCGCGCCAGCGCCTCAGGCTCCCGAGGCGTGCTCGGCGGCTCTGCCCACTGCCCGCCCGGATCGCCCAGCCGCCAGTCCGCCAGCCACGGCACCCGGTACACGTCGATCACCGACTCGATCACCCGGACCCGCTCGGCGAGCGGACGCGGAAGCCGGCCCGGAGCGTCCGCGACCAGGACGACGCCTTCGAGGTCCAACCCCCGCGGCGCCGCCCCGCGCCGGAAGAGCTCGAGGGCGCCGGGCACGGCGGCCAGGCCGGACGCGTGGGTGCGCGCGACGAGCAGCACGGAGCGCGGGTCGTCCGGGCCGGGCCAGTCACGCCCGCAGTCCCGGCCGCCGTACACCGCCGAGAGGGTCGTGACGCCGGCTCCGCCGTGCAGACCGACCCACGAGAAGCCCCGGGGGGTGCCGGAGGCGGGCGGCGGAGGCGGGTCGTCGGGGAGGGGGACCGGTCCGCGGAGCCAGATGTCCGGGCCCCGGCCGGACGGCCCCCGCTGTTCGCGCATGTCGGTGCGCATGCCCGCCCTCCTCCCTCGTCGCGTCACGGTCCCGGGGTGAGGCATGAGAAGGCCGTGACGTGGCACAAGCTCCTGGAACGAGTCTGTGACGTCACGGTGACGCCCGCGCCGCCCGCGGCCGGAGAGACTCGACAGTACGTGTACGACGTCTTCGACGTTAACGACGTGTCCGATCTGAACGACCGCCTGCCCGGCGCATGCGAGTGAGGAAGCGATGTCTCGTCTCAGCCGCGCGATGAAGCGGGAACAGAAACGCGCCACGTCCGCCGGGGGACCGATGCCGCCGGCGCCGATCGACGTGCGCGTCCCCGCCGCCGGGCCCGGCGCGGGCACCTGCGCGTCGATCGGCGGAGTGCCCGTGACCGCGGCGCCCGGCGAGGAGATCCAGCGGGCGGTGCTGACCCACCTCCAGCGGATCGCCGTCGCCGCCGGGCACCCGGTGGACGCGATGGTCCACGACGAGCGCATCGGCTACGTCGTGCCGCTGCGGGTGGAGCAGGACGGTTCGAGCCGCTACACCGCCGAGCCGCTGCGCACCGAACCCCCGCGCCCGGCGGAGGCGCCCGTGCCGCCCGCCGAGCCCGCGCGCGAGCCGGACGCCGCGCGGCCGGAGGAGGATCGGGCCACCCAGGTCCTCCGTCTGTCGCGGGCGCCCGAGGAGGACGCGCCGCCCACGTTCCGGCTGCGTACGCTGTCCGGCCGGACGCACGACGCGGCCCCCGGCACGGTGGCGCCTCCGCTGGGAGAGTTCGGACCCCCGCCGTCCATGGAGGCACCGGCTCCGGGCACGCCGGCCGCGGACACGCTGGCCTCGAACACGCCGGCCCCGGACACGCTGGCCTCGAACACGCCGGCCCCGGATGTCGTGGCCGCAGGACCGCAGCCGCTTCCGGCCGTGCCCGCCGTCCCGGAGCCGCAGCCGCAGCCGCTTCCGACCGCCCCCGCCGTACGGCACGCGGACCCGCTCCCGGTCTCCGCCCCTGACCTCGACCCGCAGCCCGCTCCGCCCCGTGGCTTCGACGCCGTCGCCGAGACCGTGCTGGGCGACGGCGCTCAGCCCGCTGCCACCGCCGACGCCTCGCCCTTCGCCGAACCGATGGCACGGGTGTACGACGCCGTGGGCGCGGGACGGACCGGTGAGGCGGGCGAGCTCGTGCGGCGGACCGTGGCCGAGGCCTCGGCCCTGCTGGGCACCGACCACACCGAAGTGCTCCGGATGCGCGAACTCGCCGCCTACATCGCCTACTTGGCCGGAGAGCCGGAGCGCGCCTTCGGCCTGTCCCTCGACGTGGCGTGGGCGTACCGCCGGGCCGGGGACGCGGAGGCGGCGTACAGCGGCCTCCAGGGCGCGGCCACGGCCTGGCGGGCCGTCCGGGACCCGGCCCTGGGGCAGGACCTGGGCCGAGACCTCCTCGGCCTGTGGAGCGCCCTCATGGCCGAGGGCGGTCCGGCCGCCGAGGAGGCCGAGGAACTGGAGTCGGCCCGAGCCCGTATGGACCGGCTGGCCGCACGGGCGGCCCGGGCCGCCCGGCCCGAGGGAGCGACCGGCGCCTAGGGCCTTTCGTTTGGATCATCCCGGCGTCGCGGGGTCTGGCACGCGCATCTGCCTTGCAGCTGCACGCACCAGACCCCGCTCGGGCACGTCACCATGTCCCGTCGGCCACAGCCGGGCTGATCCAAACGAAGGCCCTAGTCGGACAGCTCCCACACCGCGTGGGCGAGGGCGTCGCTGTTGCGGTCGAGGGCGGTGTCGTTGATGTTGGACGTCGTGTCGCAGGACGAGTGGTAGCAGCGGTCGAAGGACTGCCCCGACGTGCCGCCCCACTTGGCGGCCTGCGCGGCCGTCTTCGTGCGGCTGGCCCCGGTGAACAGCCCGCCCACCGGCACGCCCGCGCTCTTGAACGGCGCGTGGTCGGAGCGGCCGTCGCCCTCGGTCTCGATCTCCGTCGGGACGCCGAGACCGGCGAAGTAGTCCTTGAACGTCTTCTCGATCGCCGGGTCGTCGTCGTAGACGAAGTAGCCGGCGTTCGGGGAGCCGATCATGTCGAAGTTCAGATAGCCGCTGATCTTCGCGCGGTTGGCGCTGGACAGGTTGTTGACGTAGGAGCGGGAGCCGACGAGTCCCAGCTCCTCCGCGCCCCACCAGGCGAACCGCAGGTGCTTGACGGACCGGTAGGCGGCCCGGGACACCGCGAGCGCGGTCTCCAGGACCGCGGCGGAGCCGGAGCCGTTGTCGTTGATGCCGGGTCCTGAGGTGACGCTGTCGAGATGTGAGCCGGCCATCAGGACCTGGTTGGTGTCGCCGCCGGGCCAGTCGGCGATCAGGTTGTAGCCGGTGCGGCCGGACGACGTGAACTGCTGGACGGTCGTCGTGTAGCCGGCGGCGTCCAGCTTGGCCTTCACGTAGTCGAGGGACGCTTTGTAGCCGGGGCGGCCGTGGGCGCGGTTGCCGCCGTTGGCGGTGGCGATGGACTGGAACTGGGCGAGGTGTGCCTTCACGCCGGCCACCGGGATGTCGGGCGCGGCGGCGAGGGCCTCGGCCCCCGGCGCCGCGCCCGCTATGGATCCGCCGGTGAGCAGGAGGGCGACCGCGACGGCACCGGCCGCCGTCGTGCGCCCGGAGACGGAGAGCTTCATGTGGGGGGCTCCCGAAGTCCAGGGGGATCCTGTGGGATGGCCACAGGGGATCCGGGTGAATGGGGTGCCTGGATGGTCAGGCGGAATCTGACTTTCCGTCAAGAGTGCCGTTCGGACAGGAAGCCCACCGGTCCGGGAGTCACTGCACGCAGAATTCGTTGCCCTCCGGGTCCGTCATCGTCGCCCACTCGCCGCCCGGTTCCCTCACCCACCGCAGGACGTTCGCCCCCAGCTTCTCCAGCCGTTCCACCTCGGCCTCGCGCTGTCCGGCCGCCGCGTGGACGTCGAGGTGCAGCCGGTTCTTCACGGTCTTCGCCTCCGGCACCCGCTGGAACAGCAGCCGGCGCCCCAGACCGGTCCCGCTGTCCTCGTCGTACGGGTCGTCCGGATGCCGGACGGCCACCAGGTCGCGGAACGCGAGCCGGCCGTGGAACTCGACGACGGCCTCGCCGGGCAGCGCGCCCAGGTGCACCAGCCGTTCGATGAGCGCGTTGTTGTCCTCGACCTCGTAGTGCAGCGCGGCCGCCCAGAAGTCGGCCTGGGCCTGCGGGTCGGCGCAGTCGACGACGAGTTTCCAGTGCAGCGGGGCGGGCCCGCTCCCGGGTTCCTGAGTCATGCGACCACTTCTAGGGCGCGGCCGTGCCGGGCGCAACGGCTAGCGCCGCTCGGCGTAAAGCAGACGTTTGCGTGTGGGCGGAGAAGGCAAGCCGGGCGGACCGTCAGCCGTCCACGGCCGCCGAGGCCGGCTTCTCCGCCGTCCGCGGGGCGCGGGCGATCGCGGCGGCCACCCTGGCCCGCCGCGCGGAGCGCCACGCGTCCGCCGTGAGCGGCGTGAGCGCCAGCCACACCAGCGAGAACCCGGCCCACCGCTCGGCCGGCATGGCCTCGTGGAAGTACAGGATGCCGAGCAGGAACTGGAAGACCGGCGCCAGGTACTGCAGCAGACCCAGCGTCGACAGCGGCACGCGGATCGCCGCCGCGCCGAAGCAGACGAGCGGCAGGGCGGTGACGACACCCGTGGCCGCGAGCAGGGCCATGTGCCCGGTGCCCTCCGTAGTGAACGTCGCCTGGCCCTGCGCCGAGAGCCACACCAGGTAGGCCACGGCGGGCAGGAACTGGATGGCCGTCTCGGCGGCCAGCGACTCCACCCCGCCGAGATTGACCTTCTTCTTCACGAGCCCGTAGGTGGCGAAGGAGAAGGCGAGGGTGAGGGAGATCCACGGCGGCCGGCCGTAGCCGACCGTGAGGACGACGACCGCGGCGAAGCCGATCCCGACCGCCGCCCACTGCACCGGCCGCAGCCGTTCCTTCAGGAGCAGCACGCCCATGGCGATGGTGACGAGCGGGTTGATGAAGTACCCGAGCGACGCCTCGACCACATGGCCCGAGTTCACGGACCAGATGTAGACGCCCCAGTTGACCGTGATCACCGCGGCGGCCACCGCGACCAGAGCGAGGCGCCGGGGCTGCCGCAGCAGCTCGCCCGCCCAGGCCCAGCGCCGCACGAAGACGAGGGCGACCGCGACGAACACCAGGGACCACGCCATCCGGTGGGCGAGGATCTCGACGGCTCCGGCCGGCTTGAGCAGCGGCCAGAAGAGGGGGACCAGCCCCCACATGCCGTAAGCCGCGAATCCGTTCAGCAGCCCTATGTGCCGCTCGCCCCTGGACTTCCCGGCCACGGTCCCTCCTTCACGCTCTCACCCTGGCGGCAGCCCCTGCCGCGACCTGCTCGAAGGTAACGCCGAAGGCCCCCGGCTGTCATGTCCGTATCGCCATACGGTCATGACAGCCCGGGGGTCGGGCCGGACGGGCCGTGCCTCCGGGGCGGGCGTGGCCGCCCGAGGGATCAGTTCTTGAGCGCGTCGGCGATCGCGTCGGCGAGCGGCGTGGTCGGGCGGCCCGCCAGACGGGAGAGGTCACCGCTGTCGACGACGAGCTCGCCCTTGGCGACCGAGGTGTCCACGCCCGCCAGGACCGCGGCGAACGGCGCGGGGACCCCGGCGCCGGTCAGGATGCCGGTCAGGACCTCGGCGGAGACGGGGTTGTCGGCGATCTCCCGGCCGGTCTGCCGGCTCAGCTCCGCCGCGTACTCGCCCATGCTCCAGGCGACGTCGCCGCCCAGCTCGTACGTCGTGTTCTCGTGTCCCTCGCCGGTCAGCACGGCGACGGCGGCGGCCGCGTAGTCGGCGCGGGCGGCGGAGGAGATACGGCCGTCACCGGCGGCGTGAGTGACGGCGTTGTGCTCCAGGACCGGAGCGAGGTTCTCGGTGTAGTTCTCGTGGTACCAGCCGTTGCGCAGCAACACGTACGGCACGCCCGACGCGAGCAGCACCTCCTCGGTGGCCCGGTGGTCGTCGGCGAGGGCGGCGGTCAGGGTGCCGGGGGCGCTGGTGTAGGCGAGGAGGGCGACGCCGGCGGCCTTCGCGGCCTCGATGACCGTCCGGTGCTGGCCCACCCGGTCGTTGCCGACCTCGCTGCCCGAGATGAGCAGCACCTTGTCGCCGGCGGCGAACAGCCCGTCGAAGGTCTCCGGTGCGCTGTAGTCGGCGACGGCGATCCGGACGCCGCGTTCGGCGAGGTCGGCCACCTTCTCGGGGGTGCGGGCGACGGCGGTGACCTGGTCGGCCGGCACCTTCTCCAGCAGCTGCTCCACGACGTGGCGGCCCAGGTGCCCGGTGGCTCCGGTGACGACGATGCTCATGATCAGAACTCCTTGTGGGGTGCGGTGCCACCAACCCTAGGAGTGGCGCTAACTGTTGGAAAGTACCCACTTTGAAGTAAGGTACGGGCATGGCAGTAAGTACTGTGTCGATTGTATCGAGCACACCCCGCGGGTCCCGTACGGCTCCCGGCAAGTACACGGACCGCGAGGAGATGTGCCCGTACCGCCTGGTGCTGGAGCACGTCACCAGCCGCTGGGGCGTCCTCGTCCTGATGGAACTGCTCGACCGTCCCTACCGCTTCGGCGAACTGCGCCGGACGATCGGGCGCGTCAGCGAGAAGATGCTCACCCAGACGCTCCAGACCCTGGAACGCGACGGCCTGGTCCACCGCGACGCCAAACCGGTGATCCCGCCGAGGGTCGACTACTCCCTGACCGACCTCGGCCGCGAGGCCGCCGAGCAGGTGCGCGCCCTCGCCCAGTGGACCGAGCGCCGGATGGACGACGTGGAGCGGGCGCGGGCCGCCTACGACAGCGGCAGGAGCGAGGCGGCCGCCGGGCAGGACTGAGGGCTCCGGACGACGCGGCGCGCACGCCACGCGCGTGCGCGTGCGTGCCGGACGCGGCCGAGGGCGGCCGGGAACGCGAACGCGCTCCCGGCCGCCCTCGGCACCTGCCTCGGATGCGGGCTGGTCAGCCCACGACCGTCCAGGTGTCCCCGCCCGCCATCAGCGCGGCCAGATCACCCTTGCCGTTCAGCTCGATCGCGGTGTCGAGCTGCTCGGACATGAGGGTGTCGTACACCGGCCGGTCCACCGAGCGGAACACACCGATCGGCGTGTGGTGCAGGGTGTCCGGGTCGGCCAGCCGGGACAGCGCGAACGCCGTGGTCGGCGACGCCGAACGGGCGTCGTGGACCAGGATCCGCGACTCGTTCTCCGGGGTCACCGCGACGACCTTCAGGTCACCCGTGGCGTCGTCCCGCACGACACCGCGCGAACCGTCCGTCCCGAAGCGGATCGGCTGCCCGTGCTCCAGCCGGATCACCGCCTCCTCCGCCTGCTGCTTGTCCTTCAGCACCTCGAAGGCGCCGTCGTTGAAGATGTTGCAGTTCTGGTAGATCTCGATGAGGGCCGTTCCCTGGTGGGCGGCCGCCTCCCGCAGCACCTGCGTGAGGTGCTTGCGGTCGGAGTCCACCGTGCGCGCCACGAACGACGCCTCGGCGCCGAGAGCGAGCGACACCGGGTTGAAGGGCGCGTCCAGCGATCCCATCGGCGTCGACTTGGTGATCTTGCCGATCTCGGAGGTCGGGGAGTACTGCCCCTTCGTCAGGCCGTAGATCCGGTTGTTGAACAGCAGGATCTTGAGGTTGACGTTGCGCCGCAGGGCGTGGATCAGGTGGTTGCCGCCGATCGACAGGGCGTCACCGTCGCCCGTGACCACCCACACCGACAGGTCGCGGCGCGAGGTCGCGAGGCCCGTCGCGATCGCGGGCGCACGCCCGTGGATGGAGTGCATCCCGTACGTGTTCATGTAGTAGGGGAAGCGCGAAGAGCAGCCGATGCCCGAGACGAAGACGATGTTCTCCCTGGCCAGGCCCAGCTCCGGCATGAAGCCCTGCACCGCGGCGAGGATCGCGTAGTCCCCGCAGCCGGGGCACCAGCGCACCTCCTGGTCGGACTTGAAGTCCTTCATGGACTGGCGGGCCGTGGCCTTGGGGATGAGCGAGAGCGCCTCGATCGTGCCCGTGCCTTCCGGGGACGTCTCAGGCATCGATGGCCTCCTTGAGAGCCTTGGCGAGCTGTTCCGCCTTGAACGGCATGCCGTTGACCTGGTTGTACGAGCGGGCGTCCACCAGGTACTTCGCACGGACCAGGGTGGCGAGCTGGCCGAGATTCATCTCGGGGACCACCACCTTCTCGTAGCGTGCGAGTACCGCGCCCAGGTTGCGGGGGAACGGGTTCAGATGGCGCAGATGGGCCTGCGCGATCGCCTCGCCCGCGGTGCGCAGCCGGCGGACCGCGGCGGTGATCGGGCCGTACGTCGACCCCCACCCGAGCACCAGGGTGCTCGCCTCGTGCGGGTCGTCGACCTCGAGGTCCGGGACCTCGATGCCGTCGATCTTGGCCTGGCGGGTGCGGACCATGAAGTCGTGGTTGGCGGGGGCGTACGAGATGTTGCCCGTGCCGTCCTCCTTCTCGATTCCGCCGACGCGGTGCTCCAGCCCCGGCGTGCCCGGGACGGCCCACGGGCGGGCGAGCGTCTGCGGGTCACGCTTGTACGGCCAGAAGACCTCGCTGCCGTCGTCCAGGGTGTGGTTCGGACCCTGGGCGAACTGCACCGTCAGGTCCGGCAGCTCGTCCAACTCCGGGATGCGCCAGGGCTCGGAGCCGTTGGCCAGGTAACCGTCCGACAGCAGCATCACGGGCGTGCGGTACGTCAAGGCGACACGGGCGGCCTCCAGGGCCGCGTCGAAGCAGTCCGCCGGGGTGCGGGGGGCGATCACCGGGACCGGCGCCTCGCCGTTGCGCCCGTACATCGCCTGCAGCAGGTCCGCCTGCTCGGTCTTGGTCGGCAGACCCGTCGAGGGACCGCCACGCTGGATGTCGACGACCAGCAGCGGCAGCTCCAGCGACACGGCGAGCCCGATCGTCTCCGACTTCAGGGCCACACCCGGCCCGGACGTCGTCGTCACCGCGAGCGAACCGCCGAAGGCCGCGCCGAGCGCCGCACCGATACCGGCGATCTCGTCCTCGGCCTGGAAGGTGCGCACACCGAAGTTCTTGTGCCGGCTCAGCTCGTGCAGGATGTCCGAGGCCGGGGTGATCGGGTACGACCCCAGGTACAGCGGCAGGTCGGCCTGCCGGGACGCGGCGATCAGGCCGTAGGACAGGGCGAGGTTCCCGGAGATGTTCCGGTAGGTGCCGACGGGGAACGCCTTCGTCGCCGGGGCGATCTCGTAGGAGACGGCGAAGTCCTCCGTCGTCTCGCCGAAGTTCCACCCGGCGCGGTAGGCGGCGATATTGGCGGCGGCGATATCGGGCTTCTTGGCGAACTTCGACTTCAGGAACTTTTCGGTGCCCTCGGTCGGCCGGTGGTACATCCAGCTCAGCAGGCCCAGCGCGAACATGTTCTTGCTGCGCTCGGCCTCTTTACGGCTGAGATCGAATTCCTTCAGCGCCTCCACGGTCAGGGTCGTCAGCGGCACCGGGTGAAGGCCGTAACCGTCGAGAGAGCCGTCCTCCAGGGGCGAGGAGTCATAGCCGACCTTCTGCATCGCCCGTTTGGTGAACTCGTCCGTGTTGACGATGATCTCCGCGCCCCGCGGAAGATCGTCGATATTCGCCTTGAGGGCCGCCGGATTCATCGCGACCAGCACGTTCGGCGCGTCGCCCGGGGTCAGGATGTCGTGGTCGGCGAAGTGGAGCTGGAAGGACGACACGCCCGGCAGGGTGCCGGCGGGGGCACGGATCTCCGCCGGGAAGTTCGGCAGCGTCGACAGGTCGTTGCCGAAGGACGCCGTCTCCGAGGTGAACCGGTCGCCGGTGAGCTGCATACCGTCGCCCGAGTCCCCGGCGAAACGGATGATCACCCGATCCAGCCGGCGTACGTCCTTCGTCGTTCCCACCGGTTTGCGCTGCTCTGCCACGACGGCTTCGTCGGCCTGCTCCGCTGGACTACTGACCTGGCTGGTCACTGAACTGGACCTCCCTCGAGGCGGCTGTCTGGGCATGGCCTTCCCGCAAGCCTTCCCAGGATCAACCCTACGTCCGCAAAGGTCGCTCTCCCGGTGCCATTCGCATGACGGATTTGATGATGAAAACGTGCTCCGCCTTTGCTCCCCATGATTCACACGCCCCCCGGCGCTGGACTTGAAGACGCTTTGAGTTCTTTGTTCGGTTGCCGAATCCCTGTGGGCCGATTGCCCGCCGGTCCCCGGTCGTGTCAGGAGTTCGGTCAGGAGTTCAGATAGGTGAGGACCGCGAGGACCCGCCGGTGGTCCCCGTCGCTCGGGGACAGCCCGAGCTTGAGGAAGATGTTGCTGACGTGCTTCTCGACGGCTCCGTCGCTCACCACCAGCTGCCGGGCGATCGCCGAGTTGGTCCGGCCCTCCGCCATCAGCCCGAGCACCTCCCGCTCCCGCGGGGTGAGCCCGGCGAGCACGTCCTGCTTGCGGCTGCGGCCCAGCAACTGGGCGACGACCTCCGGGTCGAGGGCCGTGCCCCCCTGGGCCACCCGCACCACGGCGTCCACGAACTCCCTGACCTCCGCCACGCGGTCCTTGAGCAGATAGCCGACCCCGCGGCTGGACCCGGCCAGCAGCTCCGTGGCGTACCGCTCCTCCACGTACTGCGAGAGAACGAGTACCCCGAGAGCGGGGTGCGCCTTGCGCAGCTGCACGGCCGCCCGTACCCCTTCGTCCGTGTGCGTCGGCGGCATCCGGACGTCCGCGACCACCACGTCCGGCAGCTCGCCCTGGGCGTCCAGCCCCGTGATGATCTTGATCAGCGCCGCACCGTCCCCGACCCCCGCCACCACGTCGTGCCCGCGGTCGGTCAGCAGCCGCGTCAGTCCCTCCCTCAGCAGCACCGAATCCTCGGCGATGACCACCCGCACCCTGTCCTCCACGATCCTCGGCCCCCCGTGCCCTGGGATTCGACCGGGCATCCCCCGGCCCTGACGTCCTCGCGATCTCAGTATCCCGCTCGAGCCTCGCTCGTAGGGGGCCTGTGGATAACCTGCCGGACGCGGTTCGGGCCGCGTGCGGCCGGGGGAGGCGCACGCGGATGCCGGTCGCCCGTACGGGACGCCCGGCGGAGGGTGCTCGGTGCTTCGCACTCGTCACACGGCGGATCCGGCCCCGAACCACCCGGAGCCGGATCCCTCACTCATCTCCCCGCCCGCAGCGGGGACCGTCTCATACGGTGCGCCACGGCAGCTCCGCCGTCACGCGGGTCGGCCCGCCGTTCGGCGAGTCGACCACGAGGATCCCGTCGACCGCGTCGAGCCGCTCCGCGAGCCCCGCAAGGCCCGAGCCGGCCGAGACGTCGGCGCCGCCGACCCCGTTGTCCACGACCTGGAGCATCAGCCGGTTCTCCACACGCCACACGTCCACCGACGCCCAGGTGGCCCGCGCGTGCTTGCTGATGTTCTGCAACAGCTCCGAGACCGTGAAGTAGGCGATGCCCTCGATCGCCGGCACCGGACGCTCCTCCAGGTCGACCTGGACCTCCACCGGCACCGCGCAGCGTGAGGCGACCGCCGACAAAGCCGCGTCCAGCCCGCGGTCGGTCAGGACGGCCGGGTGGATGCCGCGGGCCAGGTCGCGCAGCTCCTGCAGGGCCGTCTTCACCTCGCCGTGCGCCTCGTCGACCATGCGCGCCGCCGCCTCCGGGTCCTCCGCCAGCTTCTCCTTCGCCAGCCCCAGGTCCATCGCCAGGGCCACCAGGCGGGCCTGCGCCCCGTCGTGCAGGTCGCGCTCGATACGGCGCAGGTCGGCGGCCGCCGTGTCCACGACGGTCCCGCGGTCCGATTCCAGCTCCACCACGCGCGTGGCCAGCCGCGACGGCCCAAGCAGGCCGTGCACCATCACCCGGTCGACCGTCGTCAGCGCCCGGACGATCCACGGCGTCGCCAGCGTGAAGACCAGTCCGACCAGCGCGGTGACCGTGATCTCGAACGGGTTGTCGAGATAGATGCTGTGCGTCTCGTCGCCGAACAGCTGCAGACCGTCCTGCCCCGCCCAGACCGGGAAGACCCAGAACCACAGCGGATACGTCAGCAGCGCCCATCCGTACGTCCACAGGCTCAGCGCGACGGTGAAGGAGAACACCGCCCACGGGAAGTGCAGCACCGCGTACAGCGCCGAACGCCAGGACGTGCCGCTCTTCAGCACCGCGCCGATCCAGGCCATGAAGCCGCCCTGGCGGGTCCGCAGCGGCTCCGGGTCACCCACGTCCAGGTGGAGCAGCGCCCGCGCGCGGGTCCGCTCCAAGGCGCCGAAGCCCCGGCAGCCGGCGAGGGCCGCCGCCAGCACCGGCACGCCCAGGAACGTCACCAGCAGGCCCGCTCCCAGCGACACCATCGTGACGGCGTACACGAACAGCATGATGCTGATCGGCAGCCCCAGCAGGACGTATCCGAACTCCCGCCAGCTGCGGGCCGCGAACGGCGCACGCAGCACGGCCGGCACCCGGTGCCGCCGCTCACCGTGCTCGGAAAGCCCGCCCTCGGGATAGCCGAGCCCGTGCCCGTAGCCCTGTCCGTACTCCGTGGCCATCGGCGTCGTCCGTTCTCCTCGTTCCGTCAGCCCCGTCCGGGGCTGTGCCGTCGTATCTCCACCCTCCTCGACCGCCGGTCCGCGGACCATGGAGACCGTCGGCGTCCTGAACGGGGGGTTTTCCCTACCCCTGGGCGGCGGCACGCGGCCGCCACGGCAGCTCGGCCGTCACCGTCGTCGGGCCGCCGTCCGGCGAGTCGACGACGAACAGCCCGTCCACGGCACCCAGCCGGTCGGCGAGCCCGCGCATACCCGTGCCGCCGTCCAGGCGCGCCCCTCCGCGCCCGTCGTCCCGCACCTGGATGAGCAGCCGGTCGTCCCGGCGCCACACGTCCACCGACGCCGATGCCGCCGCGCTGTGCTTGCTGACGTTCTGCAGCAGCTCGGAGACGGTGAAGTAGGCGATGCCCTCAATGGCCTCGGCCGGTCTGGCCGGCAGGTCCACGGTCACCTTCACCGGCACGGTGCACCGCGAGGCGACCGAGGACAGGGCGGCGTCCAGGCCCCGGTCGGTCAGGACGGCCGGGTGGATGCCGCGCGCCAGATCGCGCAGCTCCTGAAGGGCGAGCTTCACCTCGCCGTGCGCCTCCGCGACCATCTCCGCCGCCGCGTCGGGGTCCTCCAGCAGCTTCTCCTTGGCCAGGCCCAGCCCCATGGCCAGGTTGACCAGGCGGGCCTGCGCCCCGTCGTGCAGGTCCCGTTCGATGCGGCGCAGATCGGCGGCTGCCGTGTCGACGACGACCCCGCGGTCCGACTCCAGTTCGGCGATACGGCGCTCCAGCTCGTCGGAGGGCGACAGCAGGCCGCGCACCATCGCCCGGTCCGCGTTCGACAGACCCCGCGCGATGAACGGCAGGACCGGCCACAGCACGAACAACGACGTCAGCGTGATGACGAAGGTGACGATGCCCCAGGGCAGCCGGATGAAGTCGTACAGGACCGTCCGCCAGCCCACCGGGTCCTTCAACGCCAGCCACAGCTGCGGGAAGAAGCCGTCCCGCCCACCGCGCAACGGCAACCGGCTCGGCTCGTCCACCCGCACCCCGAGCAGCGCACGCGCGCGTGCCCGCTCCAGCTTGCCCAGCTGCCGCGCGCCCATCAGCCCGGCCGCGAGCAGCGGGAACCCGATCACCGTCAACGTCAGGACGGCGCCGGTGAACAGCACCGTCATCACATAGACGAAGCCCAGCAGCGACAGCGGGAAGTTCGCCAGAAGGTGGGCGATCTCCTTCCAGGTGTGCCGGTCGTAGGCGAAACGGGCGGGCGGCAGCGGCGGCTGCGCGTTCCCGGAGGGCACGGAGGCGCTCCGGGAGAAGCTGGGGCGTTCGGTCATACGGGTCAGCGTGCCGCGCCCGCCGCCGTCGCGCCATGGAGTGGACCGCCTCCGTACCCGGGGGAAAACCCCACCTCCGGGCGGGAGGAGGGGCCCGGGAGGAGCGTGGCGGCGAGCCGCGAGGCACGGTCCTCGCCTCCCCGGGGGAGCCCGAGGTGTGACGGGCTGCTTACGGTGTCTTTAGCAGGGCCTAGACTCCCGTGCGTACAGATCGTCGAACAGCGTCGGCAGCGGGGTTCGCGGCGCTGTTCACGAGATCACAGTCGCAGGACACCGGCCCGGACGGGTCGGTAAGCCCGGTCCTGGGACATCGGTCACGAGGTCAGGGAGCGAGGGACGGACGTGTCGGAACAGACCGTCGTCGTCGCGGCGGATGCGTATGACGTCGTCGTCTCGGCGGACTACTTCCAGTCCTACTCGGTCGTCGGACTGCTGGCCGTGGTCGGCGTGCTGTTCGTCGCCGTCGCCTTCGGCGCGGGCCGCCTGCTGCGTCCCGTGGTCCCCACGCCCGAGAAACTCCTCACGTACGAGTGCGGCGTCGACCCCGTCGGCGAGGGCTGGGCCCACACCCAGGTCCGCTACTACGTGTACGCCTTCCTCTACGTGATCTTCGCGATCGACTCGATCTTCCTCTTCCCCTGGGCGACGGTCTTCGCGGCTCCGGGCTACGGCGCGACCACGCTCGTCGAGATGTTCGTCTTCCTGGGGTTCCTGGCCGTGGGCCTGCTCTACGCATACAAGAAGGGCGTCCTGGCATGGACGTGACGCCACACACCAACGAGCAGCCGGTACTGCTGCCGGAGCCGAAGCGGCTGGGCGCGCTCGCCCGCCTCGCCCCGGAGCCGATGAAGGTGATCCTCAACTGGGGCCGCCGCTACTCGCTCTGGGTCTTCAACTTCGGCCTCGCCTGCTGCGCCATCGAGTTCATCGCCGCGTCGATGGCCCGCCACGACTTCATCCGGCTCGGCGTGATCCCGTTCGCCCCCGGCCCCCGGCAGGCCGACCTGATGGTCGTCTCGGGCACGGTGACCGACAAGATGGCACCGGCCGTGAAACGCCTCTACGAACAGATGCCCGAGCCGAAGTACGTCATCTCCTTCGGCGCCTGCTCGAACTGCGGCGGCCCCTACTGGGACTCCTACTCCGTCACCAAGGGCGTCGACCAGATCATCCCGGTCGACGTCTACGTCCCCGGCTGCCCGCCCCGCCCCGAGGCGCTTCTCCAGGGCATCCTCAAGCTCCAGGAGAAGATCGCCCAGGAGTCGCTGCGCGACCGCTACGCGACCCACCGCCCGTCCACGGCCGCCCTCCAGAGCGGCCTGGTACGGGGGCCGGAGACCCCGGGCACCCGGGCGACCGACGGCGGCACCGACGCCGGGGAGGCCGGGCGATGACGACGGTCGGTTGGCTGCCCGCCCCGGCCGAGGAGCTGTTCGGCCCTGAGGCCACAGCCGAGGAGTCCTACGACGTCCTCACGGTCGACGTGCCCCCGGCGGCCTGGATCACCGCCCTGGAGACCGCCCGCGACGCCCTGGGCTGCACCTACTTCGACTGGCTCAGCGCGGTCGACGAACCCGGCACCGGTTTCCGCGTCGCCGCACACGTCGCCGCCCTCGCGCCGGTACGCCGTCTCCTCGTCCGCACCACCGTCCCGCACGAGTCGCCCGCCCTGCCCTCCGCCGTCGGCGTCTACGCGGGAGCCGCCTGGCACGAACGCGAGACCCACGAGATGTTCGGCGTGGAGTTCACCGACCACCCCGGTCTCGACCACCTCCTCCTCCCCGAGAACTTCGAAGGACACCCCCTCCGCAAGGACTTCGTCCTGGCCGCCCGCGTCGCCAAGGCATGGCCGGGCGCCAAGGAACCCGGCGAGTCCGAGCACGGCGGCCCCAAGCGCCGGCAGATGCTCCCGCCCGGCGTGCCCGACCCCAACGAGTGGGGCCCGCTGAAGGGCCAGCTCCCCCCTGCCCCGGCCCGCCCGACCCGGGCCGCGGGGCGCACCGCCGGAGAACGCCCCGTACGCCGCACCCGGTCCGCCGCCGAGGGCTCCGCGAGCCAGGCGGGCGCGGCGACGGAGGAGACTCCCGCCCCCGGCACCCGGCCCCGCCGCACCCGTACGGCGGCACAGGGCTCCGCCAGCCAGACCGCCCCGGCGACGGAGACCGGGACGCCGGCCTCCGTCGGCCAGACCGCCCCGGCGACGGAGGCCGAGACCCCTGCCTCCGTCGGCCAGACCGCCCCGGCGACGGAGGCCGAGACCCCCGCCGAGCCCGGCACCGCCGCGCCCCCGGCCCGCCGGTCGCGCAGCGCGAGCGAGGGCTCGGCGTCCCAGCGCACCCCGGCTACCCCCCGGCGCTCCCGCAGCGCCTCCGAAGGCTCGGCGAGCCAGCGCCCCGTACCAGAAGCGCAGGCCCCCGCGACCCCGGCACCGGAGGACGGACCGGCGGCCGTTGCCCCGGACGACACCACCGCCTCGGATATGGCTGCCACTGCGGACGCGGCTGTCACCCCGGATGTGGCTAACGGCAACACGGCAACCCCCCGGGCTCCGCGCAGCCCGGACGCCCCCTGGCACCACGCCCGCCCGGCGTTCGAGGAACCGTCCCCGGAGAAGACCGCCGGGCCACAGTCCGAACCCCAGGCCGATCGGGAAGGCCGGGACGACCGAGAAGACCAGCGCGACGGGGAAGAACAGCGCGACCAGGAAGACCAGCACGCCCAGGACGGCACCCGCACCGACGGTGCGCCGGACGACGCCCCCGGCAGCCGACCCGACGAAGGCACCGACCCCACAGGAGGCCCGCGGTGAACGACGCTCTCGACGTCACCCTGCGACTCCTGCTCGTCTTCGTCGTCTTCCTCACCTTCCCCCTGCTCGTCGGCCAGACCGAGCACAAGGTGATGGCTCATATGCAGGGCCGTCTCGGTCCCATGTACGCCGGGGGATTCCACGGCTGGGCCCAGCTCGTCGCCGACGGCGTGAAGTTCGCGCAGAAGGAGGACGTGGTCCCGGCCGGCGCCGACCGCCGCATCTTCCAGCTCGCCCCTGCCGTGGCCCTCCTCCCGTACCTGCTCGTCCTCCTGGCCATCCCCATCGGCCCGGGCGAAGGCGCGGTCGGCGAGGTCGTCGACGCGGGCATCTTCTTCGTTCTGGCGGTCATGGGCGTGGGCGTCCTCGGCTCGCTCATGGCCGGTTGGGCCTCCGCCAACAAGTTCTCCCTTCTCGGCGGTCTGCGGACCGCCGCCCAGCTCCTCGCCTACGAACTTCCGATGCTGCTGACCGCCGCCTCCGTCGCGATGGCGGCCGGCACGGTCTCCCTCGTCGGCATCCTCGACGCCTTCGAGTGGTGGTGGCTGCCCTGGCAGATCGTCGGCGCGATCGTCTTCTTCGTCGCCGGCCTCGCCGAACTCCAGCGCCCGCCCTTCGACATGCCGGTCGCCGACTCGGAGATCATCTTCGGTGCCTACACCGAGTACACCGGTCTGCGCTTCGCTCTGTTCCTCCTCGCCGAGTACGCCGGGATCGTCGTCCTGTGCGGGCTGACCACCGTCCTGTTCCTGGGCGGCTGGCACGGCCCCTGGGGCGCCGACGGTCTCGGCTGGGTCTGGACCCTGCTGAAGACAGCCGTCCTCGCGTTCATCGTGATCTGGCTGCGCGTCACCTACCCCCGACTGCGCGAGGACCAGTTGCAGAAGCTCTCCTGGACCCTGCTCGTCCCCCTCTCGCTCGCCCAGATCGCCCTCACCGGCATCGTCAAGGTGGTGATCCAGTAACCATGGCTCCCGTCCCCGGCAGTGGCCTGGCCAAGGGCCTGGCCGTCACCCTCCGCACGATGACGAGGAAGTCCGTCACCGCGCAGTACCCGGACACCCAGCCGGCCCTGCCGCCCCGCAGCCGCGGAGTGATCGGTCTGTTCGAGGAGAACTGCACGGTCTGCATGCTGTGCGCCCGTGAGTGCCCGGACTGGTGCATCTACATCGACTCCCACAAGGAGACGGTCCCGCCGGCGGCACCGGGCGGCCGTGAACGCAGCCGCAACGTCCTGGACCGCTTCGCCATCGACTTCTCCCTGTGCATGTACTGCGGTATCTGCATCGAGGTCTGCCCTTTCGACGCCCTCTTCTGGTCCCCGGAGTTCGAGTACGCGGAGACCGACATCCGTGACCTCACCCACGAGCGCGACAAGCTGCGCGAGTGGATGTGGACCGTCCCCGCCCCACCCGCCCTGGACCCCGGTGCCGAGGAGCCCAAGGAGATCGCCGCCGCGCGCAAGGCCGCCGAGAAGCTGGCGGCGGCACAGGCGGAACCGCGGACGGACGCGCAGGAGGGACAGTCGTGAGCCTCGCCGCAGCCGCCGTCACCGCCCACGCCCTGACCGCTCACGCGGCTCCGTCGCACGGCTCGAACGGCTTTCTCTCGCCGACGGGTGTCGAGATCACGTTCCTTCTCGTCGGCCTGGTCACCTTCGGCGCCGCCCTTGTCACCGTTACCACCCGGCAGCTGGTGCACGCCGCCCTGTGGCTGGTGGTGGCGCTCGGCGGACTCGCCGTCGAGTACCTCCTGCTGACGGCCGAGTTCATCGCCTGGGTGCAGGTCCTCATCTATGTCGGATCCGTCGTCGTCCTCCTTCTGTTCGGTCTGATGCTGACCCGGGCTCCCATCGGCCGCTCCCCGAACGCCGACTCCGGGAACCGCTGGGCCGCCCTCGCCGTGGCCGCCGTCGCCGCGGTCACGCTCGTCTGGGTGGTCGTCGATGCCTTCCGCACCACCTGGATCGACCTGGACGGCCCCGCCGCCGGCTCCACCCAGGCCACCGGCGAAAGCCTCTTCCAGAACTGGGTCCTCCCCTTCGAGGGCCTGTCCGTCCTCCTCCTCGCCGCGCTGGTCGGCGCGATCGTCCTGTCCCGCAAAGCGAAGACCGAGCCGGGCTCTCCTCCTGTGAACTCCCGAGCCGCCACCGGGAGTTCCCCATCCGTCCCGGATTCCCGTAATCACCCGATCGGGCGAAAGGGGGCTCCCAGGGGAACCGAGCCGGGAGCGCCCGAGGGAACCACGCCGGCCGAGCAGGAAGGCGCCCGCTGATGCATCTCGCCTACCCCGCCGTGCTGTCCGCCCTGCTGTTCTGCACCGGCCTCTACGGCGTCCTCGCCCGCCGCAACGCGATCCTGGTCCTGATGTCGGTCGAGCTGATGCTCAACGCCGTCAACCTCAACCTGGTCGCCTTCGACGTCTGGCTCAGCCGGGCCGCCGAGGACACCCTGCACTCCGGTCAGGCCCTGACCCTCTTCACGATCACCATCGCGGCCGCCGAGATCGGCATCGGCCTGGCGATCGTGCTCGCCGTCCACCGCAACCGCGGCACCTCGGACATCGACCGGCTCCGGGACACCGCCGAGGGCCACGACCCCGATCACGACAGCCCCGCCGCCGGGCAGGCCGAGAAGGCTGAGGCCACCGCGTGACCACGACCACCCTCGCCGTACTCGTCCCCCTCCTCCCCTTCCTCGGCGCCGCGGCCGGCCTCCTCCTGGGGCGCACGACCCCCGGCCTCGTCCGGCCCCTCGCCGTCCTGCCCACCCTCGCGTCGCTGGTGCTCGCCGCCGTCGTCGCGGTGCGTCAGGGGGGCGACCAGGCGATCACCGCGGTCACCGAGCTCACGCCCACCGGCTCGGTGCCGATCGAACTCGCCCTGTACATCGACGGCTTCGCCGCGCTGGTCGCCGTACTCGTGACCGTTGTCGCGACCTGCGTGCAGGTGTACTCCACGGGCTACCTCCGCGAGGACCCCCGCTACCCGTCGTACGCCGCGCTCGTCTCCCTGTTCACCTCCGCCATGCTGCTCGTCGTCTACTCCGGCGACCTGATGGTGCTGCTGGTCGGCTGGGAGGTCATGGGCATCTGCTCGTACTTCCTGGTCGGCCACTACTGGGAGACCCCGGAGGCCCGAGCCGCCTCCATCAAGGCCTTCCTGGTGACCAAGCTCGGTGACGTCCCCTTCCTCATCGGCCTGTTCGCGCTCGCCACCGACGCCGGGTCCTTCCGCATCACGAAGATCCTCGGAACCGTCGCCGACGGCGGCCTCGACCACCCGACCGTCATCGCGCTGCTCCTCCTCGCGGGGGTGGCGGGCAAGTCGGCGCAGTTCCCGCTGCACACCTGGCTCCCCGACGCTATGGCCGGTCCGACGCCCGTCTCCGCGCTGATCCACGCCGCGACGATGGTCGCCGCCGGTGTCTACTTCGTCGCCCGTCTCCTCCCGGTCTTCGAGGCATCACAGGCCGCGATGGTCGTACTCGCCGTGATGGCCGCCGTCACGATGGTCGGCTCCGGCCTCGCCGCCCTCGCCCAGGACGACATCAAGCGGGTCCTCGCCTACTCGACGATCGGCCAGCTCGGTTACATGACGGGCGCCCTGGCCGTCGCCGACCGCGGGGCCGCCGTCTTCCACCTCCTCTCGCACGGCGCCTTCAAGGCGCTGCTCTTCCTCGCGGCCGGCGTGATCATTCACACCGCCGGCACCAACTCGCTGGCCGCCATGTCCCGCATGGGTCATCTGCGCGACCGCGTCCCGGACGCCTTCTGGACGATGACCGTGGCGCTCCTCGCGCTCGCCGCGATCCCGCCGTTCAGCGGCTTCTTCTCCAAGGAGTCCGTCCTCGGCGCGGCCGAGCACGTCGCCACGGGCCACACCGAGCACGCCCCCGGTGCCGCCGGCTGGACCGTCCTGATCGCCGGGGTGGTCACCGCTCTGCTCACGGCCGCGTACGCGACCCGCCTGTGGCTGCTCGCCTTCCGCGGCCGGGGCGTCGAGGCCCCCGACCACGGCAGGCAGCCGCTGACGATGACCGTGGTGCTGTGGGTGCTGGCCGTGCCCTCCCTGGCCTTCGGCGGCTTCGCCTACCGCGTGCTCCCCGACTGGTTCGACGGCAACGACCTCGCCCCCACCCTCACCACGTCCGTCCTCGGCACCGGTGTCGCCCTCATCGGCGGCATCGTGACCTACGCGGCCTGGCGGCACACGACCTCGCTGGCGGTCGGAGTCCCGCTGGGCGCGGTCGCCGCCCACCCCGAGGGCGACGCCGGGCAGGTCGAGGCGGAGGCCATCGCCAGTCACACGCCCGTGTACGGGGGAGTGGCCTACGCACCCGACCCGGCGGACCCCGGCAGGCTGCTGCTCGGCCCGCTGCACCGCCACGCGGCCGTCGGCTTCCACCTCGACGCGGTGTACCGGACGCTCTTCGTCCGCCCGGTCCAGGGCGCCGCCGCCCTCGTCCGCTTCCTCGACCGCGAGGTCGTCGACACCTATGTACGCGGCGCAGGCGCCCTTCCGCGCTGGCTCGGCATCGCCGTGCGGCGCGCCCAGACCGGCAATGTGCAGACCTATGTGAGCGCGCTGCTCGCCGGCACCGTCGTCCTCGCGGTCGCCGCCGTCCTCGTCGCCACGGGAGCGTGAGCAGGCGTGATCGATATCAGCGAGTCCGTGATGCAGTTCCTTCTGGCGTTCGTCGTCGTCGGGCCGCTCCTCGGCGCGGCCGCCGCCCTCCTGCCCGCCGCGCCCGGGCTGAAGGGGAAGTCACCCGAGCAGGCGGTGCTCCGGCACGGAGTGACCGTGACCGGCGTGGTACTCGCCGCCGCGATCGTCCTCGCGTTCGGCTTCGACCACGACCAGCCGTCGAAGATGCAGGCCAGTACGGACATCAGCTGGATCCCGGCACTCGACGTGCGCATACACCTCGGCGTCGACGGCATCTCCCTCCCCCTTCTGGTCCTGACCGCGCTGCTGACCTTCCTCTGCGCGCTCTACTCGTACTTCAAGACGCCTTCCGGACCCACCCCGAAGGCGTTCGTCGCCCTGCTGCTCCTGCTGGAAGGCGGCACCCTCGCCACCTTCGCCGTCCTCGACCTGCTGCTCTTCTTCCTCGCCTTCGAGACGGTCCTCATCCCGATGTACTTCCTCATCGCCCGCTGGGGCGGCGAGGGCCGGGCCGCGGCCGCCTGGAAGTTCATCCTCTACACGCTGCTCGGCTCCGTCGTGATGCTGCTCGGCCTGCTTCTGATCGGCCTCAAGGCGGGCACGTTCGACATGGTGGCACTCGCCACTGACAACGGCCGGTCACTGACCGCGTCCGTGCAGGTCGTCGCCGTTCTGGCGATCGGTCTCGGACTGGCCGTCAAGACGCCGATGTGGCCCCTGCACAGCTGGCTGCCCGACGCCCACACCGCGGCGCCGACCGTCGGTTCGGTGCTGCTGGCCGGCGTCCTGCTGAAGATGGGCACCTACGGGTTCGTGCGCATCCTGCTGCCGATCGCCCCGGAGGGCTTCGCCGACTTCGCGCCCTACCTCGCCGCCTTCGCCGTCGTCGGCATCATCTACGGATCGCTGGCCTGCCTGGCCCTGGCCAGGCAGGGCGCGAAGGGTGACCTCAAGCGCCTCATCGCCTACTCGTCGGTCGGCCACATGGGCTTCGTCCTGCTCGGCATCGCCACCATGACCCCGACCGGCGTGAACGGCGCCCTGTTCGCCAACATCGCCCACGGTCTCATCACCGGCCTGCTGTTCTTCCTGGTCGGCGCGCTGAAGGACCGGACCGGCACGACCGACCTCGACGCCCTCGCCGAGGAGACCGGCGCGGCGCTGTACGGCAAGGCCCCGCGCCTGGGCGGACTGCTCGCCTTCGCGGCGGTCGCCTCGCTGGGACTGCCGGGGCTCGCCGGGTTCTGGGGCGAGATGCTCGCACTGTTCGGGGCGTTCGAACCCGCCGCCGGCCTCAGCCGCCCGGCCTTCCTCACCTTCATGGCGATCGGCGCCTTCGGCACCCTGCTCACGGCCGCCTACCTGCTCGTCGTGGTGCGCCGGGTGTGCATGGGCGCCGCCCCGCAGGACGCCCCGCGACTCGCCGACGTCCACAGTTACGAGTTCGCGGCCTGGACCCCGCTGGTCGCCCTCACCGTCGTCGCCGGCCTCTGGCCGAAGACGCTCCTCGGCCTCACCGACCCGGCCGTGCAGCAGCTCCTCGCAGGAGGCACCCGATGAGCTCCCCGGCCCAGCCCCTCGCCGAGTCGCTGGTCCAGTCCGTCGACTGGCTCGCCATCGCGCCCCCCACCGTCGTGGCCGCCGTGGCACTCGCGGTCCTCGTCGCCGACCTGTTCGTCCCCGAGGGCAGGAAAGCCCTGCTCGGCTGGGCGTCCGTGGCCGGACTCACCGCCTCGGCGCTTCTGCTGCTGCCGCTCCTGGACGGCGACCGCTCCACCTTCTGCCTCACCGGCGCCCCGGACGTGTGCAGCTACACCGCCGACCGCTTCACCCTCGTCATCCAGTTCCTCGTCCTGGGAGGCGCCCTTCTCGCGGCTCTCCTCTCGGTCACCGCGCTGAAGGACGCCAGGAAGGAACTGGCCGAAGGGGAGTACTGGTTCCTGCTGCTGTCCTCCGCCGCCGGAGCCGCGCTGCTGCCCGCCGCCCGTGACCTGGCGACCCTCGTCGTCGCGCTCGAGGTCGCCTCGCTGCCCGCGTTCGCCCTGGTCGGCCTCCGCCAGGGCGAGCGCAGGTCCTCCGAGGCGGCCCTGAAGTTCTTCCTGTCGTCGGTCACCGCCACCGCGGTCAGCCTCATGGGCATCAGCTTCGTGTACGCCGCGACGGGCACCCTGCACCTCACCCGGCTCGCCGAACGCATCCAGGACGTCGACGGCCAGCTCCAGACGCTCACCCAGACCGGTGTGGTCCTCACCCTGGTCGGCTTCGCCTTCAAGACGGCCGCCGTGCCCTTCCACTTCTGGGTACCGGACACCTACATCGGTGCGCCCCTGCCGGTCGCCGCCTATCTGTCGGTCGTCGGCAAGGCGGTCGGCTTCACCGGCCTGATCCTCGTCACCGTCGTCGCGCTGCCGTCGTACGCCGACGTCTGGGGCCCGGCGCTCGCCGCACTCGCCGCGCTCACCATGACCGTCGGCAACGTCGGGGCGCTGCGGCAGCAGGCCACGCGCGCGTACAGCGCGGTACGCCTGCTCGCCTGGTCCTCCGTCGGCCAGGCCGGCTACCTCCTCGTACCGATCGCCGCCGCCGCGTACTCCGGCGACGCCGAGCGGTCCATCGGCTCCACCGTGGCCTACGCGCTCATGTACGGCGCCGTGAACCTGGGCGCCTTCGCGGTGGCCGCACTCGTGGGCCGTACCAAGACCCTGAACCGGGTCAGCGACTACCGAGGCCTGTACGCCCGCAACCCCGTCTCCGCCCTGGTCCTGGCCTTCTTCCTGCTCTGCCTCGCGGGGCTGCCGCCGGGGATCATCGGACTGTTCGCCAAGGTCACCGTCTTCTCCGCCGCCGTCGACGCGGGTCTGGGCTGGCTGGCCGTGGTCATGGCGGTCAACGTCGTGATCGCCCTGTTCTACTACCTCCAGTGGACGGCTCTGCTCTTCCGGGCTCCCGAGGGCGAGCAGGTCAGGCACCTCCCGGTCGCGCCGGTGACGGCGGCGATCGCCCTCACCGGCGTCATCGCCGTCGCTCTGTCCGGGGCACCCCAGCTGGTCCTGCGCTTCGTCGACACCGGGCTCTTCTGACCCCGCGGCCCCGGCACGTGCGCGTGCCCGTGTACGGCGGGGCCTCACCCGGACAGCCCAGGGGTGGCGCCGACCGATCAGGGAACCCGTGACCTTCGCCTGGCGTTGACCAGTACAGAAGGGTCCACTGGACGTGACACCACGGCACCGGTGGCGTCGCAGACGATCAATGAAGGTTCCCCTGCCGCACCATTTGGAGGGCGTACCGTGCACCGCCGGCACAACGGGCTCAGGACCGCAGTCCTCCTCGGGGGACTGTCCGCACTCATCATCGTCATCGGCAGTTTCTTCGGCCGGATGGGGCTCGTCGTCGCGGTCCTGGTCGCCCTCGGGACGAATGCCTACGCGTACTGGAACAGCGACAAGCTCGCCCTGCGCGCGATGCGGGCCCGCCCGGTCAGCGAGTTCGAGGCACCCGTGCTGTACCGCATGGTCCGCGAGCTCTCCACCCAGGCCCGCCAGCCGATGCCCCGTCTCTACATCTCCCCGACGGAGGCGCCGAACGCGTTCGCGACCGGCCGGAACCCACGCAACGCCGCGGTGTGCTGCACCGAGGGCATCCTGCGCCTCCTCGACGAGCGCGAGCTGCGCGGTGTCATCGGCCACGAGTTGAGCCACGTGTACAACCGCGACATCCTGATCTCGTCGGTCGCCGGTGCACTCGCCTCGGTGATCATGTTCCTGGTCAACTTCGCCTGGCTGATCCCCATCGGCCGCTCGGACGACGACGACGGCCCCGGCATCCTCGGCCTGCTGCTGATCATGATCCTGGGGCCGCTGGCCGCCTCCATCATCCAACTGGCCATCAGCCGGTCCAGGGAGTACGAGGCGGACGCGTCCGGAGCCCAGCTCACCGGAGACCCGCTCGCTCTGGCCAGCGCCCTCCGCAAGCTGGAGATGGGCACCAAGCAGCTGCCGCTGCCGCCCGAGCCCCGTATCGAGACCGCCAGCCACATGATGATCGCGAACCCGTTCCGACCCGGACAGGGATTCGCGAAGATGTTCTCCACCCACCCGCCGATGGCGGAGCGCATCGCCCGACTCGAGAAGATGGCAGGCCACCAGTGAAGACCATCCTGAACGTCATCTGGCTCGTCCTGAGCGGCTTCTGGCTGTTCCTTGCCTACATGGTGGCGGGCCTCGTCCTGTGCATCACCATCATCGGCATCCCGTTCGGCATCGCGGCCTTCCGCATCGGCGTCTACGCACTGTGGCCCTTCGGGTACACCACGGTCGAGCGCCGTGACGCGGGAGCCCCCTCCTGCGTCGGCAACATCCTGTGGCTGGTCCTCGCGGGCTGGTGGCTGGCCATCGGCCACATCGTCACGGGGCTCGCGCTGTGTGTGACGATCATCGGCATCCCGTTCGGGATCGCCAACTTCAAGCTGATCCCGGTGTCGCTGTTCCCGCTCGGACGCGAGATCGTGCCGACGGACAGGCCGTTCGCGACGACCTGGTAGTCGGGGGCGGCAGCCGACTGTGCACAGTCCGGACTTCGACTGTCCACAGTCCGCCGGTCGTCCACAGCCCCGGCCCGCTGTCAGTGGCGGCTTGCATCATGAACGCATGACAGAGAACGAGCAGTTGCTGACGAGGGTGGCGGACGAGGCCCGTCACACCCGTCCGTGGGGCTGGCCGTCACTTCCCGAGCCGGTGGACGCGGCCGTCGTGGCCCGCGCCGAGGCGGCCCTCGGCTTCAGCCTGCCCCCGCTCCTCGCCGACCTCTATCTCCGCATAGGCGACGGCGGATTCGGCCCGGAGTACGGCCTGTTGCCGCTGCTCGACAACCCTCCCGCCGGTGAGCCCGCCGCCGTCCCGCAGTATCTCGCCAACCGGAAGGCCGCCCGTACGAACCCGGACTGGCCCTGGCCCGAAGGGGTCCTGCCGATATCCCACTGGGGCTGCGCGATGTACGCCTGCGTGGACTGCCGCAGCCCCGAGGCTCCCGTCCTCCTCTTCGAGCCGAACGGCGACGACGCCGCCCACGCCTGGTACGTGGACGCGCCGAGCCTCGCCGACTGGCTGCGCGCCTGGCTCGACGGCACCGGCTGGTACGAGGAGGCGAACGACGACATGGACCTGACCCCGTGGGCGGACTTCCCCCTGCGCACGGTTTCCACGCACTCCACCACCTGAGGCGAGCCCAGCCCCCGCCCTACGCCCGGGGTGACCGCCGCCCCACCCACCACCGCACCCCGAACACGGCGACCCCCACCGCCAGCACACCCGCACCCACGACGACCGAGACCACCGGGAGGGAGAAGGCGAGCACCGCACACCCGACCAGCCCCACCGCCGGCACGACGCGCGAACGGCGGGCCGAGTCGAGCGTCCAGGCCGAGGCGTTGGCCACCGCGTAGTAGGCGAGCACACCGAAGGAGGAGAAGCCGATCGCACCCCTCACGTCCACCGTGGCGGCGAGGACCGCGACGACCGCACCGACGGCCAGCTCCGCCCGGTGCGGCACCTGGAAGCGCGGATGCACGGCGGCCAGCACGCCGGGCAGATGCCGGTCGCGGGCCATGGCCAGCGTCGTACGGGAGACCCCCAGGATCAGCGCGAGCAGCGACCCCATCGCCGCGACGGCGGCGCCTACCCGCACGACGGGGGCCAGCGCCGGCACCCCGGCCGCTCGCACGGCGTCGGTCAGCGGCGCATCAGCAGCCCCCAGCCCCCCGGCTCCGAGCACGGAGAGGACGGCCACCGAGACAAGCGCGTAGACCACCAGCGTCACGCCCAGGGCGAGCGGGATCGCCCGGGGAATGGTGCGGGCTGGGTCCCGCACCTCCTCACCCAGGGTCGCGATCCGCGCGTACCCGGCGAATGCGAAGAACAGCAGACCGGCGGCCTGGAGGACACCGCTGACGCCACCCGTGGCCCCGCCTCCCAGGTGCCCGGCGTCCGAACGGCCGGAGCCCAGGCACACGACCACCACACAAGCGAGGACAGCCAGAACGACCGACACGATCGCCCGCGTCAGCCAGGCGGACTTCTGCACGCCGCCGTAGTTCACCGCGGTCAGCGCCACCACGGCCGCGACCGCCACCGCGTGCGCCTGGGCGGGCCAGACGTACGCCCCGACCGTCAACGCCATCGCCGCACAGGAGGCCGTCTTGCCGACCACGAAGGCCCAGCCCGCGAGGTACCCCCAGAACTCCCCGAGCCGCTCACGCCCGTACACGTACGTTCCACCCGAGGCCGGGTAGCGGGCGGCCAGCCGTGCCGACGACATGGCGTTGCAGTACGCGACGACGGCGGCGACCGCGAGCCCGGCCAGGAGGCCGGAGCCGGCCGCGCGGGCGGCCGGGGCGAGTGCCGCGAAGATCCCGGCCCCGATCATCGAGCCGAGCCCGATGACGACGGCGTCCCCGACCCCGAGCGAACGCCGCAGTCCGGGGGAGGCGGGGGTGGACCGAGTCATGGCCCGACCCTACTGACCGCCGCAACCGGTGGGCGCCGACGATACGTCCTGTTCATCAACGGAGCAGCAACAGTGTGCGGACGAGCGCGCCGGAGATCCAGTGCCTGCAGAAGTGCGGGCCATGGCGCGGAGGGGCAGGTTCAGAGGTATGACGATCATCAGCTGGATCTTCCTGGGGCTGCTGGCCGGAGCCATCGCCAAGTTCCTGCTGCCGGGCCGGGACCCCGGCGGCTTCGTCGGCACCACGCTCATCGGCATCGCGGGCGCGTTCATCGGCGGCTGGATCTCGGCCCGCTGGCTGGACCACCCGATCAGCAAGGACTTCTACGACGGCGCCACCTGGGCGTCGGCGATCGGCGGTTCCCTGGTGCTGCTGATCGCCTACCGGATCTTCTTCGGCCACTCACGCGACTGACCGCGCGGTCACGGACACGGGCACCGCGCCGCCGTAGCCGGGGCCGGAACGCGAGAAGGGTGAGCCCCACACGGGAGCTCACCCTTCCTGCCTCGGAGCCGGCCGGCCGGCCCCTTACTCCGTCGGCTCAGCCGGGCACCGGGACTTCACGGTCACCGGTAGTTCACGAACTGCAGCGCGAAGTCGAAGTCCTTGCCCTTCAGCAGGGCGATCACGGTCTGGAGGTCGTCCCGGCTCTTGGAGCTGACGCGCAGCTCGTCACCCTGGACCTGCGCCTTCACGCCCTTGGGGCCCTCGTCGCGAATGATCTTCGCCACCTTCTTCGCGTTCTCCTGGGAGATGCCCTCCTCGATCGACGCGAAGATCTTGTACTCCTTGCCCGAGAGCTGCGGCTCGCCCGCGTCCAGGGCCTTCAGCGAGATGCCGCGCTTGATCAGCTTGGACTGGAAGACGTCGAGGACGGCCTTCACCCGGTCCTCGGAGTTCGCCTCCAGGAGGATCTTCTCCCCGGACCACGAGATCGAGGCACCCACGCCCTTGAAGTCGTAGCGCTGCGAGATCTCCTTGGCGGTCTGGTTGAGGGCGTTGTCGACCTCCTGCCGCTCGACCTTCGAGACGATGTCGAAACTGGAGTCGGCCATGTCCTGTGGCTCCTTGTATCGGGGTGCGAATGGGTGCGTCGGCGGGCGTGGGGGTGGCCGCCGAGCCCGGGGCGGACCTCGGGCCGCATCCCGACAAGCCTAGCCACACCGGGTCCCCCGAGTGGCGATCAATCGGGTGGCGAAGCACCCCTCGGCATCGGGTATTGTTTACGTCGTTGCCAGGGCGCACCGCCGAAGAGCGGTTCGAACGGCAGCAACCCCGGCGGTGTGCCCGAGCGGCCAAAGGGAGCAGACTGTAAATCTGCCGGCTCAGCCTTCCCAGGTTCGAATCCTGGCGCCGCCACACGACCGAAAGGGTCTGTGACCAGCAGCAATGCTGATCGCAGACCCTTTCGTCGTTCCTCAGGCGTGCACCATCGGTTTGGGTGCTTTGCCCGACTGTGTCTCATCGTGATTCACGTGCCGACCAGCCCGTGTGGGGCAGATGCGGGGCACCTTTCCGGCTGCTACCTGCCGATCCTGAGAGCAGCCTCAATCCGTGCGTTGGCGTTGGCGGCGGCGCCGTCGAGACACTTGGCGTAGACACGGAAGAGAACGGCCACGCTGCGGCCAGCGCGAGCGGCCGCTACCTGTGGTTCGACCCCGGAGCTGAGCCATGTGGAGACGGCGGCGTGGCGAAGATCATAAGAGCGCTTGGTCAGCAGTGAGGCGTGCTGAGTGGAGGTGAGTGCGCGTGCTCGCGCCTCTGCCCACACTTCGCCGTACCCGGTGTCTTGGATGAGTCCCCCACGCTGAGTACGGAACAGCCGGCCATCGGGCGCGACGCCGTAGGCCATGACGTGCCGGCGAAGCAGAGCAACCAGGTCGGGGGGGGATCGGGACCGTGCGGACCGCCCTACGGGGCCGATGCGCGGGCCCGCGTTTGTCGTGGGCGTCTCCGCTGTCGGTCCACGCGGACCCTGACCGGGGGCGGGTCTCCCGTAGGTGTGCCAGCCGGGGACCCTCAGCCGGATCAGATCGGGTGACTCGCCCTCCCCTCACGGCAGTCGGAAAGGCCGGCGGCCACGGCGGGCCCGGTGTGATGAGCAGCGTCAGCGCACCGGGCCCTCCGTCTCGCACATCACCTCAGTCGCTGAAGTCCCCGCCCATCGAGGGCAGTTCTGTCAGCCCGGTGGCTGTCGGGACGGTGCTCGTGCCGCGGAGCAGGACGCTCAACTCCGCCGCCCCGATGCCCAGGTCCGCTTTGCCGTCGCCCGTCACGTCGCGCAGGCGGAGGGTGTAGCCGAAACCCACGTTCGAGTCGGCCGCGCCCTGCACCGTCTGCGGGATCCAGGAGGAACGCGAACCGCTCAGGCCGCCGGATCCGCCCCGGAAGACGTGGACGCCGCCCTGGTCCTCCATGCCGTTCACGTCCTCGTGCGGGACGCCGACCGCCAGGTCCGCGTAGCCGTCACCGTTGGTGTCGGCGGCCGAGACGTCGTAGCCGAAGTCGTCGTCGGTCTCGGGGGAGCCGGAGACGCCGGAGGTGGCCTGCGTGAACGTCATCGAGCCGTTCGGGCCCGACGAGGTGCCGCGCCAGACGGTCACCGCGCCCTTGCCGTGGTCGCGGTCGGGCTGGGCGAGGGCGATGTCGCCGTAGCCGTCCTTGTCGAAGTCCCCGATGGCGGCGTTCGCGCCGAGGCCGCCGTTCCAGTCGCTGTCGAGGGTCTTGGACGTGCCGGAGGCCAGGCCGGTGGAGGTGCCCTTGAGGAACCAGGCGCGCAGCTGTACGGCGCTGCCGGATCCCTGTTCGCCGAGGACCACGAGGTCGGTCTTGCCGTCGCCGTTGACCTTTCCGGCGGCGAGGCCGTACGAGTTCCAGATCACGTCCGGCTTGTCGATCTCGGAGACGCTGCCGGTGGTGCCCGACTTGGTGAACGGACCTCGGTACAGCCAGGCGTCCGCTCCGCCGAGGACCGTGAGGTCGGGCGAACCGTCGCCGTTGAAGTCGCCGGCGGCGAGGTCGCCGCCGAAGTGGGCCCGGGAGCCGCTCGCGCCGGACTTCGGGCTGATGGACGTGCCACCGGACAGGCCGGAGGCGGAGCCCCACACCACGGTCACCGTGCCGCGGTACTGGGCGCTGCCCACATGCTCCGTCGAGTTGCCGACGACCAGGTCCGCGTACCCGTCCTTGTTGAGGTCGGCACTGGTGAGGCTCTCGCCGAACATGTCGTCCTCCTCGCCCGCGCCCGGGATACCGGAGGTGTCCTGGTCGATGACCTGGGTGTGCGAGGTGTCGAGGCCGCCGGCCTTGCCGTAGACGACGGTGACGGCGCCGCCGGGGTGGTTGATCCGTTCGTAACCGCCGTACGCCACGTCGCGGTATCCGTCGCCGTTGAAGTCGTCGTAGTGCTTGGCGACCGCCGGCGAGGCCGGCGTGCTCAGGGCGAGCGGGCTCAGGGCGGAGGCGAGGAGTGCGGCCGTCAGGACCGCGGGGGTGGGTGTGCGCATGAGGGCTCCTTGGGTCAGCCGGTCAGGTCGCGGCCGAGGCTGGGGTCGCCGGTGGTGGAGATGCCGAAGGCGCTGGGGCCGTACGTCGTCGCGCCGGAGGTCGTGATACCGGAGGCCGAGCCCTTCAGGACGGTGACGTTGCCGTTGAAGTCGTTCTCGCCGTCCGAGCCGGCCAGCAGGTCGGCCTTGCCGTCCTTGTTCAGGTCGGTGAGCAGCGTGCCGTCGCCGAAGAAGTCGTTGCGCTCGCCGCTGCCGGGGACGCCGGCAGCGTTCTGTGTGAGCGTGACGGCGTCGGACGTGAGGCCCCGGGCGGTGCCGTAGAGGATGCGGACGGCTCCGCTGACGACGTCATCGGTCGAGTCCTCGGGGTCGCCGAGTGCCAGGTCCTTGTAGCCGTCGCCGTTGATGTCGCCGGCGGACGGGATGCCCGGCCAGGGCAGGCCGGCACTGGAGGAGACGCCGGAGGACGAGACGTACGAGATACGGGCCCGGCCGGTGGCCGCCAGGTCGCCGCCGGTCGCGGTCTGCGTCCAGCCGGTGACGATGTCGCCGTAGCCGTCCTTGTTCAGGTCGGCGATGGCGAGCTTGGTGCCGTACGGCAGTTCGCTCTTCCTGGTCGGAGCCGAAGCCGTGCCGTAGTACAGGTGGTTGTGGTCGAGGTAGCGCTCCGAGCCGATCTTGGTGTGGCCGCCGATGACCAGGTCGGCCGTGGCGTCGGTGTTCACCTTGCCGGCGGTGAGGCGCAGGACGCCCGCGCCGCCGGTCCACGATGTCGTGTACGTGATCTTCGCGCCGGTCGAACCGGACCTGCTGAAGGCGCCCTTGATGATCCACTGGGTGGTGCCGGTGGCGCCGACCGCGAGGTCGGGCCTTCCGTCGCCGGTGAAGTCGCCGATTGCCAGGGCCTGTCCCCAGTTGTCGTGCCGGGTCGGCGCCGGGTCCTTCACGGTGGTGGCCCCCTTCAGGCCGCTCGCCGAACCCCAGACGATCACCACCGCGCCGGCGCTCTCGTCGTCACCGACCGACTCGTACGGGGAACCGACCACCAGGTCGCTGTAGCCGTCCTTGTTCAAGTCGCCGACCGCCACCGCGGCGCCGAACCAGTCCTCCTCCTCGGCGGATCCGGGGACGTCGGAGCTGTTCTGGCTGACGGACGCGGTACGGCCGACGCCGCCCGGTCCGCCGTACACGATGCCGACGGCGCCCGCGTGCCACTTGCCGCCGACGGTGGCCTCGGGGGCCGGGGCGACGGCGTCCTTGTAGCCGTCGCCGTTGAAGTCGGCGCTGTACTGGCCGGTTGCGGCCGCCGCCGGGGTGACCGCAACCGAGAGCAGACCGCCCGTCAGCGCGGCCGCGATGGCCGTCGCGAGGGCGAGTCGTAGGTGGTGCTTGTGCATGGGGGTATCGAGCTGGGGCATGCGGGTTCTCCTGGCAGCGGCATGCGGGATGCCGGGGTCAGGGCATCCGCGGTCGATATGCGATCAAGAGACTCACGTCGAGGCCCGAGGGTTGTACGTGCCTTCGAATTGTTTTCGAGGGTCACCAGCTGGTGATGGCCGCGGTCTACCACCAGCGAGAACAGGACCCGGCACGGCCGTCACGCCGAGGTCGCCGTCCCCTCGGGCTGAGGGGGTCCGGTGACCTCGGCGAGGGGCCGGACGCAGCAGGCGGTCACCGACGCGGTAGCCGGGACGCAGCTCCCGATCCGCGGGGCCCTCACCCAACACGTCGCCCCGGAGGCGACCGACCTGCGCTGTACGAGATCCAGGAGGGCGGGGAGTGTCTGGCTGCGTGGCAATACTGACGTACGCCGGCGGGCGAGCACGGACGTGCACGCACCATCAGCGCAGGTGGGGACCACACCAACCCAGGGCAGAGCCCCCGCCTGAGTTGCTTGGGGACGAGCAGCACGACTGACCCTCGCCGCCTGGAATGCCCTCTCGGAGGCGGAGGTCCGGAGAGGGGCAGCGGTAGTTGCCACTGAGGTCGGCCGAGTGGTGTTCCCGTTGGCACTGCACGAACTGCCTGCTCATAGGTCAGGAGTTGGACCCGTGAGTCTGGGCAGAGACGAGGCGTAGAGGGAAAGGTCACCCTCGCGCGGCCTGTAAAGGTGCCGCCTAGTTGCAAGAGTCGCAGACACCAGTTGGCGGGAGTTGGACGAAGCAGCCCTGGCGTACAGGCGGCGGTTCAGCAGTCTGTGCGCGCCGCTGCTCGATGGGCGCCTGCTATTTGGGAGCGAGGGCGGGCACTCCTCCGCCTGGAGGCAGACTTGCTCCGAATCTCCGGCAGCAGGCGAGCCGAGCCTCAGCAGCACGTCGTTCCCGGTCCCACACCTCATGCGTGCGCTGGCCCGGTGCCCTGCCGGGCGCGACCGCGCTCCACCTCCCGCTCTGTGGTGAGCGGCACGCCGATCCGTCCCGGGCATGGGTCCCGGCATCCCGCAGCTGCCGGGGAGCGCCCCGACCTGTCTGTGGTGGATCAGGCCAAGGCGCCCTACCTCTGCACACAACGAGGGATGCGCGGCTAGGACCGGTACTGCTCCAGGCTCTCCAGGTTCCGGGTGGACTTCATGGCCTGGCTCCACGAGATCACCTGGTCGAGCATCGTGGCCAGCGGTTGATCATGGTGGGAGGAAGGCTTGAAGGTGGAGAAGTTCTCGAAGTCGGTGAACAGCGACAGCGAGACCTGGGCACGCACGGTCGCGATCTGCAGTTCAGACATGATCAGGCGCAGCTGCTCGACCGCGCGCGTTCCGCCGGCGCTGCCGTAGCCGACGAATCCGGCAGCCTTGTTGTTCCATTCGCCGTACAGGTAGTCCAGGGCGTTTTTCAGCGCGCCCGAGGTGCCGTGGTTGTACTCCGGAGTGACGAACACGTACCCGTCGAACTCGGCGACCTTCGCGGCCCACCGCCGGGTGTGATCCTTGCTGTACTGGCCCATCGAGGGCGGCACCGGCTCATCGAGCAGCGGCAGGTCGAACTCTCCGATGTCGACCAGCTCGAACTGGGCATCCTCGCGCCTCGAGGCAGCCTCGTACACCCAACGGGCGACTGCCTCCCCGTTGCGGCCGGGCCGGGTGCTCCCCAGAACGATGGCGATCTTGGTCATGCAGTGCTCCGTCTCCGTCCAGGCCATCGGCTCCATGGGCCGACCAACCCACGCAACGAGATACGTGCAGTAACGTATCCGCTACTTTTGGTCTCCGCCTGTCATGACCCGCGCCCGCCCCGCAATCATCGCGGCCTGTCCCCTCGGCCCCGCCCGCTGGTGCGCATGCAGCTGACGACGGGGAGAGGTAGGGGGTAACAGCGCTGGCACGCCTACAGCACCGCGTACGGAAGGAGTGCACTGCCACGCGGCAGTCGGCCTGCGCGCCTGTGGTGCGCACGAAGAAGGGCGCGCCCTCCTCGGCCGCGCCCGCCACGAGGTCTCGGACAGGGCCGGCCTTGTCGCGGACGACGCGGTGAAGCGGCGCTTCCGCGCGGAGGTTGCCTTCGACCGCCCGATACGTGCGGGCACGGGACTGCTCCCATGAGGATGCCCTCGGGGCTCTGTTTCCCCGGAGGGCTGTCGCGTTCCCGGTGATCCGGCGGGGCACACTGGCCCCATGGCCACGCCTCGCAGACGTTGTCCCGAATGCCGTCGAGAGATCGCCGTCGTCGCCGGCCGGTTCGCTCGGCACGATCCGCCCGGCGCGCGGGAGAGCGGGGGACTCGTGTCCTGCCCGGGGTCCCGGCGGCAGACACAACTCGGCGCCGCTCAGCCCGCCTTGGACGGGTACGTCGTGCCCGACTTCCCCGGGCAGTTGCCGTTGTTCTGAGCGGCGCCGCAGGACGTGTCTCAGTTGCCCGCCACGGACTTCACCGCCACCGACACGGGAACGGAGCCGCTGATCACTTCGAGCGTCAGGCCCGCGGTCGCCGGAGTGTCGAGCAACTCCGCCAGCACGGCGGCCACATCGTCCCGGGGGATCGGGCCGCGGCCGGTGCGCGCCTCCAGGCGGACCAGGCCCGTTCCGGCGTCGTTCGTCAGCATCCCGGGCCGCAGGATCGTCCAGTCCAGGTCTTCCTGGGAGCGGACGTACTCGTCGGCGGCGCCCTTGGCGCGCAGGTAGACGTCGAAGATCTCGTCGCCCTCGTGCGCCGGGTCGGCGCCCATCGCGGAGACGACCAGGAAGCGGCGTACGCCCGCCCGGACCGCCGCGTCCGCGAAGAGGACCGCCGCGCCCTTGTCCACCGTGTTCTTGCGGTCGGACCCGCTGCCCGGGCCCGCGCCGGCCGCGAACACCGCCGCGTCGGCGCCCTGAAGAGACTCGGCAACCTCCTCGACCGACGCCGACTCCAGGTCCAGCACCACGGGTTCGGCACCGGCCTCCCGCAGATCGTCGCTCTGTTCGGCCTTGCGGATGATCCCCGCGACCTCGTCACCACGCGCGGAGAGCAACTGCTCCAGCCGCAGCGCGATCTGACCATGACCACCAGCGATGACAATGCGCATGCCTTCGACCGTACGCCCGGCCGACCTCATCCGCCGCACGACGCCGGCCAGTCACCCATGTCGGCGAACACGTGCCGGCGAACCAGCAGTCGGCGAGTCCCGTCACGAACAGCCGTACGCCCCGCCCTCACGACAGTTCCCCCCGCCCCTGCCGCGGCAGCCCGAGTTCCGCCGCCGCGGCCGAGTTGCAGTACTCCCGTACGGCGCTCGTGCGGGCCACGACGCGGCCCCGGTGCACCACGATCCGGCTGTAGGCCAAGGACAGCGCCGCCGCCAGGCGTTCCCCGCGTACCGCCAGCAGTTCGGCCGGGAAGCCCGCCTCCACGCGGACCTCCGGCAGGCCCAGCACCGCGCGCGCCGACGCGCTCACGCAGTCGTACGCGTCCTCGGGGCGCAGCCCGTGGCGGGAGGCGAGCAGGTAGGCAGCTTCGAACGGGTCCCCGCGGCCCACCGGGTTGGAGACGTCCTGCAGGGCGCCGCTTCCGGCGGCGACCCGGACCCCGGCGGCGCGCAGCAGCCGTACGGGCGCTGTGCCGCGGCGTTCCGCGCCCCCGCAGCCGCCCTGGGGCAGGCACACCACGGCCACCCCGGCCGCGGCGAGCTGGTCGGCGGTGCGGGAGGCCACGTCCGCGGGCAGGCGCCCCAGGGCGCCGCAGGGGCTCAGCGTGACTCCGGGGCGCAGGCCGCCCGCCATCGCGGCGAGACGGGACAGCCGTGCCGGGTCGGCGGCGTCGGTGTGCAGGTCGACGGGGCAGCCGTGCTCGGAGGCGACCTCCAGGACGGCCTCGACGTACCCGGTCGGATCGGGGTCCAGGTCGGGGCAGCCGCCGACGACCGAGGCGCCCATCTTCAGCGCGTCCCGGAGTATGGCCAGCCCGTCCGCCCCCGCCACACCGGTCAGCAGCCGGGGCATGGCGACCGTCGTCAACTCCGTGAACCCGCGCAAGGAACGCCGTGCCTGGAGGACGGCGGCGAGCGCGTTCAGCTCCTGGACGTCGCCCACGTGCACGTGGGCCCGCAGCGCGGTCGTGCCGTGGCCGAGCTGGAGCAGGGCCGCCTCGGTGGCCCGGCGCTGGACGTCCTCGGCGTCGTAGGACACGGGCCCGTCCCGGTCGTCGGCGGAGAGGGCGGTGTCGCCGTGGGCGTGCGGTTCGGCCGGGGCCGGCAGGAGCAGGTACCCGGTCAGGTCCACTCGGGACCCGCACGCGCGTGTGCCGTCCCCGGTCAGGCTCCCGGCCGTCCCCACCGCCTCGATGCGCCCGCCGCTCAGCCGTACGTCGACGGTCCGGCCGTCGGTGAGGTGTGCGCCGCACAGCAGGAGGGAGCCCGGGTCGGCGGGTCCCGGCGAGGAGGACGAGGGGGGCGGCTGGGGGTGGCTGTCGGGCATCGCGCTCCAGGGCTCGGGCTGCGCATCGGCGCTGCGGGACCCTGCCGGGGCACTGCGCCGGGCATGCAAGATCACGCAGAGTGAGTCGAGCCTAGGGTGGCCGTGCGGCCCTGGCGCGCAGGAGCGCAATAGTCGTACCGGTGTGGCCCCGCCGTGTCGGGGCCGCCGGCGGGTCGGCGCACGGTCCGGGAGGCGGGCGTTCGGCCCGGTGTTCGGGTGGGGGCGGGGGCCGGGAAACGGATTTGGGCGAACGGCGGCAGACCGTGTAATGTCTTCATCGCTCGCCCCAATAGCTCAGTCGGCAGAGCGTCTCCATGGTAAGGAGAAGGTCAACGGTTCGATTCCGTTTTGGGGCTCTGGTGTGAAGGGTTCCCGTCGCAAGACGGGGACTGATCGCATCACAGCGGTGTAGCTCAGTCGGTAGAGCAAGCGGCTCATAATCGCTGTGTCACCGGTTCAAGTCCGGTCACCGCTACTGACAGTAGCCGATTGCGGGGTCGGTCCTTCGATCGGCTACTCTTTCTTGCGTTGAATCAGTCCATCTGTTCGTCTTAGGAGCACTCACGTGGCTGCCACCGACGTCCGCCCGAAGATCACGCTGGCCTGCGTGGAGTGCAAGGAGCGGAACTACATCACCAAGAAGAACCGGCGTAACAACCCGGACCGTCTTGAGATGAAGAAGCACTGCCCGCGTTGCAACGCGCACACCGCGCACCGCGAAACGCGATAAATCAGGCTCGTACGCGAGGCCGTCCCCGATCATGGGGGCGGCCTCGCGTCGTTTCCGGCCCGGTTACCGGTCGGTTCCGGCCGACCGGGCGCCGTATCAGGGCAATCGAAGCCGCATCAGCACATTCGCAGCAGACACCAGGAGGTGCCGGGCCATGGCGCTCGACCAGTCCTTCGTGGGGCGGAGCTACCCGCCCACCGAGCCCTACGAGGTGGGGCGGGAGAAGATCCGTGAGTTCGCGGTGGCGGTGGGGGACGCCAACCCGGTCTACACGGACCCGGAGGCCGCCAAGGCGCTCGGTCACCCCGATGTGATCGCCCCGCCTACCTTCGTCTTCGCCATCACCTTCGCGGCCGCCGGGCAGGTCGTCGCCGACCCGCAGCTGGGCCTGGACTACAGCCGGGTGGTGCACGGGGATCAGAAGTTCGCCTACACGCGCCCGGTGCGCGCCGGTGACCGGCTGTCCGTGACCTCGACGATCGAGGCCATCAAGACCATGGCGGGCAACGACATCCTGGATGTTCGCGGCGAGGTCCACGACGAGGCCGGCGAGCACGTCGTGACCGCTTGGACGAAGCTCGTGGCGCGCGGGGCCGAGGAAGGGCAGGGCTGAGACCGATGACGGCGAAGATCGCGTACGACGATGTCGAGGTCGGCACCGAGCTGCCCGCCCAGAGTTTTCCCGTGACCCGCGCCACGCTGGTGCAGTACGCGGGCGCCTCCGGCGACTTCAACCCGATCCACTGGAACGAGAAGTTCGCCAAGGAGGTCGGGCTCCCGGACGTCATCGCGCACGGCATGTTCACCATGGCCGAGGCGATCCGTGTGGTCACCGACTGGACCAGCGACCCGGCGGCGGTCGTCGAGTACGGCGTCCGCTTCACCAAGCCCGTAGTCGTCCCGAACGACGACAAGGGCGCCACGATCGAGGTCAGCGGCAAGGTCGCGGCCAAGCTGGACGACAACAAGGTTCGCGTGGACCTGACCGTGATGAGCGCCGGGCTGAAGGTCCTCGGCATGTCCCGGGCGGTCGTCCAGCTGGCGTGACGCACGCATGGCGTGACGCACGCATGGCGTGACGCACGCATGGCGTGACGCACGCAAGGCGTGACGCACGCAAGGCGTACGCACGTGCACGCGTGAGGGGCGTCCTGCCCGGTGGGGCGCCCCTTTCTCATGCGCCTGCGGATCACCCTGAACTGCGCTTGACTCGGTTAGTGATTGAGCACTAACTTGTAGGCATGGTCAGGATGAGTGCGGAGGAGAGGCGCGAGAGCGTCGTGCGGGCGGCCATGGCCGAGTTCGCGCGGGGTGGCTACCACGGCACGTCCACCGAGACGATCGCCAAACGGGTCGGTGTCTCGCAGCCGTATCTCTTCCGCCTCTTCCCGGGCAAGCGGGCCATCTTCCTGGCCGCCGCCGAGCAGTGCGTGGAGGACATCCACCGGGTCTTCGCCGAGGCCGCCGAAGGGGTGGAGGGCGAGGAGGCCCTGCATGCCATGGGTGAGGCCTATCGCCGGATGGTCTCCGAGCAGCCCGAGCGGCTGATGATGCAGATGCAGATGTTCCTCGCCGTGGCCGCCGCCGAGCAGGAGGGCGACCACGAGTTCGGCGAGGCCGTGCGGGCCGGCTGGATGCGCCTGTGGGACACCGTGCACCTGTCGCTGGGGGCGGACGTCCAGGAGACGACCACCTTCATGGCGTACGGGATGCTCATCAACTGCCTGGTGGCCATGGGCTTCCCGCCCGAGCACCGGGTCTGGGCGGGCATGGCGCCCGCCGAGGGGAACGGGAACGAGAGCGGGTCGTAGGAGAGGACGGCGGGCGTCGCCGCCCTCTTTTGTGACCGTAGAAGTTAGTGATCAATAACTATCAAGCGAAATCGCACACTCCTGGGGGAGTCATGTCACACCGGACCGATCACAGTGCGGGGGCGACGAACCGGCGCGGGACCGTCTGGGCCCTGGTCATCACGAGCGTCGCCGGATTCATGGCGGCGCTCGACAACCTCGTCGTCACCACCGCACTGCCCTCCATCCGGGCGGACCTGGGCGGCGGACTGCACGACCTGGAATGGACGGTCAGCGCCTACACGCTCACCTTCGCCGTCCTGCTGATGTTCGGTGCGGCGCTCGGTGACCGCTTCGGCCGCCGCCGGCTCTTCCTCGTCGGCATCACGATCTTCACCGGCGCGTCCGCCGGCGCGGCACTCGCACCCGGCATCGACTCCCTGATCGCCGCCCGCGCGGTGCAGGGCGTCGGCGCCGCGATCATGATGCCGCTCACCCTCACCCTGCTGACGGCGGCGGTGCCCGCGGCCCGGCGCGGGATGGCCTTCGGCATCTGGGGCGCGGTCAACGGGCTCGCGGTCGCGTCCGGGCCGCTGATCGGCGGCAGCCTCACCGAGCACATCTCCTGGCAGTGGATCTTCTGGCTGAACGTCCCGCTGGGGATCGCCCTGCTGCCGCTCGCCCGGCTGCGCCTTGCCGAGTCGCACGGCACCGGCGCCCCGCTCGACCTCCCCGGCACCCTGCTGGCCAGCGGCGGACTCTTCGGCATCGTGTACGGGCTGGTGCGCGGCCCGTCCGACGGCTGGACCGGGCGCCTGGTCCTGACCGGCCTGTTCGCGGGCGGCGCGCTGCTCATCGGGTTCGTCCTCTACAGCACCCGGGCCCGCAACCCCATGCTGCCCATGCGGCTGTTCCGCTCCCGCGCCTTCGCCGGGATCAACGCCGCGAGCCTGCTGATGTTCCTCGGGATGTTCGGGTCGATCTTCCTGCTCAGCCAGTACATGCAGGGCGTGCTCGGCTACTCGCCGACCGAGGCGGGCCTGCGGATGCTCCCCTGGACCGGCATGCCGATGCTGGTCGCGCCGGTCGCCGGCATCCTCGCCGACCGCGTCGGGGGCCGGCCCGTGGTCGCCACGGGACTGTTCCTCCAGGCCGCCGGTCTCGCCTACATGGCGTCCGTGGTCACCGTCGACATCTCCTACGCCGCCCAGCTGCCCGGCCTGATCATCAGTGGTGTCGGCATGGCGCTGTTCTTCGCACCCGCCTCCCACCTCGTCATGTCCAGCGTCCGCCCCGCCGAGCAAGGCGTCGCGTCCGGCGCCAACAACGCCCTGCGCGAGGTCGGCGGCGCGCTCGGCATCGCGATCATGGGCTCGATCTTCGCGGCCCAGGGCGGCTACGAGACCGGCCAGACCTTCGTGGACGGGCTGCGGCCCGCCCTGGTCACCGGTGCCGCCGTGGTGGCCCTCGCCGGTGCCGCGGCCCTGCTCGTCCCGGGCCGGCGGCACACCGTCGAGGCCGCCGCCGACGAGACCGGGAGCCTGCCGGAGCGCGCGCTCCAGCCGGCCTCCCGGTGACCTCGCCCCACCCGCGTCGCCTGCCGAGAAGAGAGGACCAGCTGTGCCCACCCTGCCCTGGACCGCGCCGAACCCCGTTCCGCCCGGCACCGACGTGCACGTCTTCGCCTCCCGCTTCGAGACCCGCACCCTGTGGGGAGCGTTCAGCTTCCTCCTCCGCACGCCGGGCGTGTGGCGGCAGGTGAGCCGGGCGCCCGGCGCGTACGGCGCCACCCTGAGGGCCGAGGTGTTCAAGAAGACCTTCTGGACCCTGTCCGCCTGGGAGTCACCGGCCGCGCTGAAGGACTTCGCCCGCTCCGGCCCGCACGCTCCGACCGCCCGGGGCCTGTCCCGGCAGATGCGGGACGCGAAGTTCGCCCGCTGGGAGGTGCCGGGCGACGAGCTCCCGCTGGACTGGGCGGAGACGCGTCGCCGGCTCACCTGACCGGCACGCGCGCGTGGAGCCCGTCACGGCCCCGGCATCCACAGGGGTGCCGGGGCCGTCGGCGCCGTCTCGTAGTCTTGGGCGCGTGCAGGTACTCCACGACGCCCCCCTCGCCCCCCTCACCACCTTCCGGCTGGGCGGCCCGGCCACCCGCCTGGTCACCGCCACCACCGACGCCGAGGTGATCGACGCCGTGCGCGAGGCGGACACCGCGGGGACCCCGCTGCTGGTCATCGGCGGCGGGTCGAACCTGGTCATCGGTGACAAGGGCTTCGAGGGCACCGCACTCGTCATCGCCACGAAGGGCATCGAGCTCGACGGCACCACCCTGGAGCTGGCCGCGGGCGAGGTGTGGACCGACGCCGTCGCCCGCACCGTCGAGGCCGGACTCGCCGGCATCGAGTGCCTCGCAGGCATCCCCGGCAGCGCGGGCGCCACCCCGATCCAGAACGTCGGGGCGTACGGCCAGGAGGTCTCCGCGACCATCACCGAGGTGATCGCCTACGACCGCCGGGCCGGCGAGACCATCACGCTGACGAACGAGGAGTGCGCCTTCTCGTACCGCCACAGCCGCTTCAAGTCCGACCCCGAGCGCTATGTCGTCCTGCGCGTCCGGTTCGAGCTGGAGGACGCGGACGGGCTCTCCGCGCCGGTCCGGTACGCCGAGACGGCCCGCGCCCTCGGCGTGGAGGTCGGCGACCGGGTGCCGCTGGCCGCCGCGCGGGAGACCGTCCTGAAGCTGCGCGCCGGGAAGGGCATGGTGCTCGACGCCGCCGACCACGACACCTGGTCGGCCGGGTCGTTCTTCACCAACCCGATCCTGACCGACGAGCAGTTCGCGGCGTTCCGGGCGCGCGTGGGCGAGCGTCTCGGCGAGGGTGTGGAGCCACCCGCGTACCCGGCGGGGGAGGGGCACACCAAGACCTCCGCGGCCTGGCTCATCGACAGGGCCGGCTTCACCAAGGGCTACGGCAGCGGCCCCGCCCGTATCTCCACCAAGCACACCCTCGCCCTCACCAACCGGGGCGAGGCGACCACCGAGGACCTGCTGGCGCTGGCCCGCGAGGTCGTCGCCGGGGTCCGCGAGGCGTTCGGGATCACGCTGGTCAACGAGCCGGTGACGGTCGGCGTCAGCCTGTAGGGCCGGGGTCTCCCGCCGGGACGGGGGTCCACCTCCTCCCACCGGCGCCGGGAAAGCGCGTCGGTGCGCCACGGGATAGCGCGTCGGTACGCCAAGGGGAAGGGCGTCAGTACGCCACCCCCACGCCCTGCTTCACCGTCCTCGCGTCCGGGGTCATCGCCAGCATCGCGTGCGCCACGTCGGCGCGGCCGATGAAGCGGCCCCGGGTCGGGGTGCCGCCGATCACCGTGCGGTACGCGCCGCTGAGCGGCTTGTCCTGGAGTCGGGGCGGGCGGACCGACGTCCACTCCACGGAGCTGCGGGCGAGTTCCGCCTCCATCTCCCGCAGGTCGTCGTAGACGCTCTTGAGGACGCGGGAGACCACGGCGCGCATCGTCCGGTCCAGCGGGCCGTCCCCCGGCGCGGCCGGCCCGAGCGGCGCCGCGCTCACCACCAGCAGCCGGCGCGTGCCCTCGGCCTCCATGGCCCGCAGCACCGTACGGGTCAGACGCGCGGTGATCCCGGCGTCCTTGCGGGTGCGCGCGCCGAGGCCGGACAGGACGGCGTCCCGGCCGGCCACCGCGGCACGTACGGCCTCCGGGTCGGTCAGCTCCGCGCGGAACACCTCCAGCCCCGCCCCCGTCACCGGCAGCCGCGCGGGATCCCGTACGACCGCCGTCACCTCGTGCCCGGCGGCGAGCGCCTGGCGGAGGATCTCCTGACCGATGCCGCCGGTGGCACCGAACACCGTGAGCTTCATGGCTCTCCCCGATCTCGAACAGCTGGTGGGTAAGTGTTCACTCACCCTTGCTCCCTAGAGTGGGTAAGTACTCACCCACGCGTCAACCCCAGTAAGGTCCGCGTCGTGGAATCCGTGCAGAAGCCCGCCCGCGTCCGCATCCTCGACGCCGCCCACGACCTGCTGCTCACCGTCGGTCTCGCCCGGGCCACCACCAAGGAGATCGCCAAGGCGGCCGGGTGCTCCGAGGCCGCGCTCTACAAGTACTTCGCGAGCAAGGAGGAGCTGTTCGTCCGGGTCCTCGGCGAGCGGCTGCCCCGGCTGACCCCGTTGCTCGGCGCCCTCACGGCGGAGCCCGGCACCGGCACCCTGGAGGACAACCTGACCCGCATCGCCGAGCAGGCCGCCCTCTTCTACGAGCAGAGCTTCCCGATCGCCGCCTCCCTCTACGCCGAGCCCCAGCTCAAGCGACGGCACGACGAGGCGCTGCGCAAGATCGGCGCCGGCCCGCACGTCCCCATCGAGGCCCTCGACGCCTATCTGCGCGCCGAGCAGGCCGTGGGCCGCGTCCGCGCCGGAGCCGACACCTTCGCGGCCGCCTCCCTGCTCCTCGGCGCCTGCGCCCAGCGCGCGTTCGCCTACGACGCCGGCCCGGAGGACGCCCGCCCGCCCGCGGCCGCCTTCGCCGCCCGGCTCGCCCGGACCCTGCTGGACGCGATCTCCGTTGCGCGGGACGCCACCCGCCCATGACCCTGAGGTCATGAGGCATCGCACATGCGGCTGAGGCTCACCGAGTTCCGGCCCCGGACGGGACCCGTCGTCCACCGGGTCGTCCGGCCGAGGACACCCCTGCGCCACACCTCGCTGACCGCCCCCGACCCCATCGGCCTGCTGCTCGGCGACCACGACGGCCTGAACCGGCTGGCCGCCCTGTTCTCCTTCGCCTCCCGCTCCCCGCACACGATCGTCCACGTGCCCCTGCGCGACGGGGTCCCGCCCGACGAGGGCCGGGGCGAGCGGATCGATCTCGTCCTGGCCCACCGCACCCTCGGCCTGCGCCCCAGCCGGTGGCCCGGACTGCGCCGCGTGCTGCGCCAGGGCACGCCGCTGACCGTCCGCACCGATGAGGCGCGCACCGCGCGGGACGCGCGCGCCTGGCAGGAGAGGCGGGACCGCGACGACCTACGGCACACCACCCACGCGCGCACGCTCTTCCTGTTCGGCGGCCGGGAGGCCTTCGCCGAGTCCGCCGCCGCATTCGGCTACGCGGCCGGCTTCGGGCCGCGTCAGAAACGCGTGCCCGAAGGGCACCTCGCGATGATGACCGGGCTGCCGCTGGCCCAGCCGCCCGGCGGCGGGCACCCCTTCGAGGTCCTGGTCTGCTTCAAGCCGTATCCGCCGTACTCCCACTTCGGGCGGCCGGGCGGACCAGCCAGTCGTCCACGTCCGCCAGCAGCTTCTTCTTCGTCTCCTCGGGCGCGGCCGAGGCGCGCACGGACTGACGGGCCAGCTCCGCCAGCTCCGCGTCGCTGAAACCGTGGTACTGCCGCGCGATCTCGTACTGGGCCGCGAGCCGCGAGCCGAAGAGCAAGGGATCGTCCGCGCCCAGCGCCATCGGCACCCCCGCCTCGAACAGGGTGCGCAGCGGGACGTCCTCGGGCTTCTCGTACACACCGAGGGCGACGTTCGACGCCGGGCACACCTCGCAGGTCACGCCCCGGTCGGCGAGGCGCTTCAGCAGCCGCGGGTCCTCCGCCGCGCGCACCCCGTGGCCGATCCGGTGTGCGTCCAGGTCGTCCAGGCAGTCCCGGACCGAGGCCGGCCCGGTCAGCTCGCCGCCGTGCGGCGCCGACAGCAGGCCGCCCTCGCGCGCGATGTGGAAGGCGCGGTCGAAGTCCCTGGCCATGCCCCGGCGCTCGTCGTTGGACAGGCCGAAGCCGACGACACCCTGGTCGGCATAGCGCACGGCGAGCCGGGCCAGGGTGCGCGCGTCCAGCGGGTGCTTCATGCGGTTCGCGGCGACCAGGACGCGCATCCCGAGCCCCGTGTCCCGCGCCGCCGTCCCGACCGCGTCCAGGATGACCTCCAGCGCCGGGATCAGCCCGCCCAGCCGGGGCGCGTACGACGTCGGATCGACCTGGATCTCCAGCCAGCCGGAGCCGTCCCGCAGGTCCTCCTCGGCGGCCTCCCTGACCAGGCGCTGGATGTCCTCCGGCTGCCGCAGGCACGAGCGGGCGGCGTCGTACAGGCGCTGGAAGCGGAACCAGCCCCGCTCGTCCGTCGCCCGCAGCTTGGGGGACTCGCCTCTGGTCAGCGCGTCGGTCAGGGCCTCGGGCAGGCGGACCCCGTACTTGTCGGCCAGCTCCAGCAGGGTCGTCGGCCGCATCGAGCCGGTGAAGTGCAGGTGCAGATGGGCTTTCGGCAGCTCAGAGACATCACGTACACGCTCCATTCCCAGATCCTGCCGCACGCCCGAGGGGTCCCGGTAGCGGTTTCCCCGTTAGTGGTCTTGCTCGCACAAACAAATGAGGGCACCTCCGGGATCCGGAGGTGCCCTCGGGCGGACGGGGGACGTCAGTCCTGGGCCTCCGCCAGCAGCTTCTGGATACGGCTCACGCCCTCGACGAGGTCCTCGTCGCCGAGCGCGTACGACAGGCGCAGATAGCCCGGCGTGCCGAACGCCTCACCCGGGACGACCGCGACCTCGGCCTCCTCCAGGATCAGCTCCGCCAGCTCGACGCTGCTCTGCGGGCGCTTGCCGCGGATCTCCTTGCCGAGCAGGGCCTTCACCGACGGGTAGGCGTAGAAGGCGCCCTCGGGCTCGGGGCAGACCACGCCGTCGATCTCGTTGAGCATCCGCACGATCGTCCGGCGCCGGCGGTCGAACGCCTCGCGCATCTTCGCGACGGCCTCCAGGTCGCCGGAGACGGCGGCGACGGCGGCGGCCTGCGCCACGTTCGAGACATTGGACGTGGCGTGCGACTGGAGGTTGGTCGCGGCCTTGACGACGTCCTTCGGGCCGATGACCCAGCCGACGCGCCAGCCCGTCATGGCGTAGGTCTTGGCGACACCGTTGACCACGATGCACTTGTCGCGCAGCTCGGGGAACAGGCCCGGCAGGGAGACCGCGGCGGCCTCGCCGTACACCAGGTGCTCGTAGATCTCGTCCGTGAGGACCCACAGGCCGTGCTCGAGGGCCCAGCGGCCGATCGCCTCGGTCTCGGCCTCGGTGTAGACGGCGCCGGTCGGGTTGGACGGCGACACGAAGAGGACGACCTTCGTCCTCTCGGTGCGGGCCGCCTCCAGCTGCTCCACGGAGACGCGGTAGCCGGTCGTCTCGTCGGCGACGACCTCCACCGGGACACCGCCCGCGAGCCGGATCGACTCCGGGTACGTCGTCCAGTACGGCGCCGGGACGATGACCTCGTCACCCGGGTCGAGGATCGCGGCGAAGGCCTCGTAGATGGCCTGCTTGCCGCCGTTGGTGACGAGGATCTGCGAGACGTCCGGCTCGTAGCCGGAGTCGCGCAGCGTCTTCGCGGCGATCGCGGCCTTCAGCTCGGGAAGACCGCCGGCCGGGGTGTAGCGGTGGTACTTCGGGTTCTTGCAGGCCTCGATGGCGGCCTCGACGATGTAGTCCGGGGTCGGGAAGTCGGGCTCACCGGCGCCGAAGCCGATCACCGGACGCCCGGCGGCCTTGAGGGCCTTGGCCTTGGCGTCCACGGCGAGGGTGGCGGACTCGGAGATCGCGCCGACTCGGGCGGAGACCCGGCGCTCGGTCGGAGGGGTTGCAGCGCTCATGACCCCATCGTTTCAGACAGGAAACGCGCCCGGCACACGGGTTTCACGGACTGAACATCCCCTGAACATCCGTCCGGTTCCCGCCCTCGGCCAGCGCGATCTTGCGTCCGCGGAGGACCGCCCGGGCGGCGGACCTCCGCCGGCCGGGTCCCATCGGCCACTTTCTGTTCGACGGGGCGCTCGGGACCACGTACACTCTCACCTCGTTGGCCTTCAGCAGCCGCCGCCGCACGGTGCACACCGAGCATCCGCGCGGATGCGGTACGTTGGGGGGCACACAAAGGGTCGTAGCTCAATTGGTAGAGCACTGGTCTCCAAAACCAGCGGTTGGGGGTTCAAGTCCCTCCGGCCCTGCTACACACACCATCGCCAGGATGTGTGCGCATGTACGTACAGCAATGCACCGCCGTGCGGCTCAAACCGGGCGCGGCACGGCCACGACCCGGAATCAGGTGAGGACGAGTGACGGACGCCGTGGGCTCCATCGACATGCCTGATGCCCAGGACGAGGCGGCGGAGAAGAGGACGCGCAAGGGCGGCAAGCGCGGCAAGAAGGGCCCGCTGAAGAGGCTCGCGCTGTTCTACCGCCAGATCGTCGCGGAACTCCGCAAGGTCGTCTGGCCGACGCGCAATCAGCTGACGACGTACACCACTGTGGTGATCATCTTCGTCGTCATCATGATCGGTCTCGTGACCGTGATTGACTATGGGCTCGACCACGCCGCCAAGTACGTCTTCGGCTGAGCAAAGAGCGAAGGGCGCCGCGGGTTACCGGCGCCCCTTTCGCATGTTCCACCCCTATGTATCCAGGAAGAAGCAGCCACCGTGTCTGACCAGAACCTGAACGACGCCGTCGAGCCGGACCAGTCCGTGGACGACGAGCTCGACATCGTCGAGGGCGCGGACGAGGACCTGGACGAGGTCGAGGCTGCCGATGCCGAGGCGGGCGAGCCCGCCGAGGAAGCCGCGGTGAACGCCGAGGACGCTTCGGATGACTCCGAGGACGCCTCGGAGGACGCCGAGGACGCGGACGAGGCGACCGAGGAGGAGGCCGAGCCGGCCGAGCCCGTCGACCCCGTCGCCGCCCTCCGCGAGGAGCTCCGCACCCTGCCCGGCGAGTGGTACGTGATCCACACCTACGCCGGCTACGAGAACCGCGTGAAGACCAACCTGGAGCAGCGCGCCGTCTCGCTGAACGTCGAGGACTACATCTTCCAGGCCGAGGTGCCGCAGGAAGAGGTCGTCCAGATCAAGAACGGCGACCGCAAGACGATCAAGCAGAACAAGCTGCCGGGCTACGTCCTGGTCCGTATGGACCTGACGAACGAGTCCTGGGGCGTCGTCCGCAACACCCCGGGCGTCACCGGCTTCGTGGGCAACGCCTACGACCCGTACCCGCTGACCCTGGACGAGATCGTGAAGATGCTCGCCCCGGAGGCCGAGGAGAAGGCCGCCCGCGAGGCCGCCGAGGCCGAGGGCAAGCCGGCGCCGCAGCGCAAGGTCGAGGTCCAGGTCCTGGACTTCGAGGTCGGCGACTCGGTCACCGTCACCGACGGCCCGTTCGCCACGCTGCAGGCCACGATCAACGAGATCAACGCCGACTCCAAGAAGGTCAAGGGTCTCGTCGAGATCTTCGGCCGCGAGACGCCGGTCGAGCTGAGCTTCGACCAGATCCAGAAGAACTAGCTTGGCGATCATCTGAAAGAGCCCCCTGACCAGCGGTTTCCCGTTGGGCAGGGGCTCTCTCGTTTGCAGGGGGCCGTCACTGGGCCGTGGGTCGCCTCCGGGCCTTGCGGTAGACCGCATCCACGGCCTTGCGAGTCCGGGTCTCACTGGTCGGCATCAGGTGGGTGTACGTCCGGAGAGTGAAACCGGCATCACTGTGCCCCAGGTAGGCGCTCACCGCCTTGACGCTCTCGCCCGAGTCCAGGAGCACCGAAGCGTAGAAGTGCCGCAGCGCGTGCATCCCGTCCTCGCGCGATTCCTTGTACCGCTCGCCGACGCCAGGCACCGGGATGATGCCGGCCGAAGCCAGCGCAGGCTTCCAAACGTGGGCATTGAAGTCGTTCCGACGAAGCGCTCCACCCTCCTGAGTGGTGAAGTACAGGAGCTTGGTCACCGGCGATCCATCCGGGCGCAGCCACGGCAACGTGACCTCAACCGGCGGGAAGGCCGTCATGTGCGCCGCGAGCACGGCCGCCACCGAGTCGGGGAGAGGCACGTCACGCAGCTTGTTGTTCTTAGGTGGCGCGAAGATCAGACGGCCATTCACCAGCTTCACCTGTTGCGTGACATGCAGCACACCGGCCAGGGGGTCCACGTCGTCCACGGCGAGCCCGAAAATCTCACCCTGACGGAGGCCGCAGCCCGCGCCGACATCGACCAGGGCCCGGAGCCGATCAGGCATCCCGTCTCGCACCGCGAAGACGCGATCAGGTGACCAGGGCGTGACCCGTCCGGGGGACGGCTTCGGCGGCCGGACAGATCCAGCACGGCACGGATTGCGCGCGAGGTAGCCGTCATCCACGGCAGCCGACAGTACGGCCGAGACGTTCCCGAAGATCACACGCCGGTACGAACTGGCCGCACCGTTGTCCTCCAGGAGCCGAGCCCAAGAACGGATGTGCGACGGCTGGAAGGAGGCCAGCGGCCGACTACCCAGGTACGGGAAGGCGTGGAGCCGTAACCGACTCTCGACCGCGACGCGGGTAGCTGGGTCGGTCGTCTGCGAGGCCAACCAGTCCTCGGCGTACCTCCTGAATGTGATCTTCCCGGCAGCCGGGTCAATGTACTGGCCCCGCGACATGTCCGCTTCGATGTTGGCGAGCCACCGCTCAGCCTCCCGCTTCTTGCGGTCCGGGAAGCTCTTGGACTTCTCGGAGCCGTCGGGGCCGACGTACCGGGCCCGATAACGCAGGCCGACGCCGAAGCGGTCGGTCTTGACCTTGACGGTCTTGCCGTTGGAGTCGGTCTCGACCTTGTACCAGCGGTCTTGGACGTGTCCAGCCATCAGGCGGCCCTTTCCATCTGGGACTCGACCCAGACGCGGACGTCTTCGGGGTCGAAGCGAAGGTGCCGGCCGACGCGGAAGCCGCGCGGTCCGGTCTGCTTGCGGCGCCACTGGTAGACGGTCTCGACCGGGACACCCAGGAGGTCGGCCAGGTCGACCGGGGTCAGATAGCGGTCGGGCAGCGAGCGCTTCATGCCCACACCTCCCAGTCGTCGCGGTCGGTCATCGCTTCGCGTGCTGTCTCTCGGTTCAGTCGGATCTCCTTCGCGATGGATGCGGCGAGCCAGGATTCGCCGGGGGAGTGGCCCTGTCCGGCGTAGGTCCAGTGGGCGAGGACGAGGGTGGAGCCGTCGGCGTCGTCCAGGTCCTCGGGGAGTCCGCGTTCGCGGCGTTCCTGCCGGGCGCGGTAGTCGGCGCGGGTCTGGCGCAGGGCGCCGAGGGTGGTGGAGTAGCGGCGGGATTTGGTGGAGAAGTGCCCGCGGAAGCCGAGCATGTGAGCCCACCGGGTCAAGAGGCGGTCCGGGTAGGCGCCGTTGAGCTGGTAGCACGCTTCGATCAGCCGCCGGGTGTGCGCGGGCAGGTCGAGCTTGTCGAGTTCGGCCAGTTCGCCGATGCGGCGGTCGACGGTGCCGGTGGTCTCGGCGGCTTTGGTGGCGTACTTGGCGACGTAGGAGGCGACGGCCTGTTCGGTCAGGTCCTCGTGGCCCAGGGCGCCGATGGGCTGTACGTCGACCTGCGTTCCCCAGCGCAGGGTGCGGGCGGGGAAGTCACCGGCAGCCGGGACGGGTACGGCGACGCGGGCGGCGGCGGCCCGTATCGCCGCGTCCAGGAGGGCGACGGTGGCCCAGGCCGGGGGCGGGGTGTCGGGGCCTTCCGGGCCGTCGAGGCGCACCACGGCGTGGAAGTGGACGGAGCCGCGTTTCTGAAATTCGGCGACCTTGCCGAAGGAGACCCGGCAGGTCTCCCGCAGGGCGGTTTGGGTGATGCCGGCGCGGGCCGCGATCTCCCGGCGGAGGTAGATGGTGAAGCGGCGCCACAGGTCCCCGGCGTGGTTGTTCCACAACACCGCTCCGGCGTAGTCGTAGCGCTCCGCGTCCAGGGCCGTTCCGAGGGCGGGGTCGCTCTCGGCGTGCTGGGCTCCGCAGCGGCAGCGGCCTGCGGCGGGGCGGTTGTGGACCGGGCCGAAGGAGGGGGCGGTGAGGGTGGCGAAGACGCGCGGGTGATCCCGCACGGTGGTGGGCACGTCCTTGCGCTCATCGCCGGTGATCCCGGCGCGGATCAGGTGGTAGGTGTCCCCGGCGTAGGTCCAGGCGCAGGCCGGGCACCGCGAGGCACGCCGGTTGCCGCAGGCCACCCGAAGCCGCCCGCCCGGCTCCTGATCGGTGCTGTAGGAGTACAGGACGTCGCCGGTCTTCGCGTCGCGGGTGACCGTCGAGCCTTGCAGGTGGATCGGGTTGGAGCAGCCGCCCGTGCGGCGGATCTGCTCGCGCCAGCGGTCGAAGCCAGGAGCGTTGGCGACCCGGAGCAGGTCGGCGAGGGTGAGCGGATCGGTGCCCACGGCTGCCGCCACGTCAGCAACGGCAGCCGGGGGAACAGGCAGGTGGGTCACGCGGCCACCGCCCGCAGGTGCGAGACCGGCCGGGCGGGTGTGGCCGTGGCGAAGAGGTGATCCAGGGTTGCCAGGTAGCCGCCGGTCATCGGAGCCGGGCCTAACCGACGCAGGTGCAGCACCGGAGCCAGAGCCGGGGTGAGGCCGTCGATCGGCGTGGTGACCAGCAGGTCATCGTCCGCGCGCAGGACGTCGGCCCGCAAGCCGGGGTGCGTGGCCAGGCGCAGGCCGGAGACCGTCAGCAGCGAGGGGAAGACGTCGCCCAGCCCGGTGACCGGTCCGGCCGGTTCTTCCGGGGTGACGAGGCGGACGCGGACGCCGGCCGATGCCTTGTCGGCCAGCAGGGTCGGCAGGTCCCAGACCGCGTCGGCCAGGAACAGCAGGTTGGACACCGCCAGGTCGATCACCGTCGCAGCACCGGCCAGCGTCGAGCGCCACAGGCCGTAGGGGACGGTGGAGCGCATCGGGTAGCAGGCGACGACCTCATCCTGTGCGGTCGGCATGGAGCGGTGACGCTCGCCGAGCCTGGGCCACAGGTGATAGGCGTCCGCGCGCAGGTACTTGGCGGCGGCCTCGGCGTTACGGGCGTGCGGGGTCCGGTCGGTGTTCAGCCAGCGATCCACCGACTTCGGGTCGATGCCCAGGTGGTCGGCCAGGCCCTCGATGGTGACGTTCGCGGCGACCATGGCGGCACGCAGCCGCTCGTTCCCGTTGATCGTTGCGGCGCTCATGCGGCCACCGCCCCGGCGAGCGAGGTCACCGGCTGGCCCGTCTCCCAGATGAAGGGCACGGCCACCGGGCAGCGTTCCTGACCGTGGACCAGGACGCCGATGCCGTCCACGTTGATCCAGTCGAGTCCTCCGAACGCACCGCAGGCCCAGCACGGCGAGGGCAGGACCACGGCGTCATCCCGGCGAGACAGCGGAGCAGATAACGGCGCCGGGTGCGCATCAGCAAGCGTCACGGGCATGATGGAACTTCCCTTCGAGGGACGTGAGGGGCGACGCATCTGCTTGGCGGTAGGGCGTCGCCCCTTCTTCATGCGGGAGGGCAACCTCCCTAGGGAGATTGAACAGCAACCTCCCTAGGGATGTCAACACAGTCAACGTCGGCGCCGAATCGCGTCTAGGCAATTTGGAGAGCATTTGAATTCGAATCTGCGGGCACGCGTGATTCGCAATGTGGGCACCCCGCCGCTAGGCTGACCACCCTAGGGAGCTACCGAGGAGTGATGAGACGATGCCCGAGACTGCGCGGCAGATCGCCGACGATCTCCGGGCGCTGATCGAGTCCGGTGAGTTGACGCCGGGTGATCGACTGCCCGGCGAACCATCGCTGGTACGCAAGTACGGCGTAGCGAAGATGACTGCCAATCAGGCCCTCAAGCTCCTGGTGAACGAGGGTCTAGCCGTGGCGCGCCCGGGTTCCGGAACCTATGTTCGGCAGTTCCGTCCGATCCGGCGTGTGGCGAATGATCGTTTGGCTAAGGCCCGGTGGTCTGCCGGGCAGTCCATCTGGTCTGCAGACGTAGCCCAACGGCCGCTCGTGACTGACGTGCAGGTCTACGAGGCGGAGGCCCCCCACCAGGTGAGTCGGTGCCTCAACATGGATCCTGGCGCTCCGGTTGTCATTCGTAGCCGCAAGTTCGTTGTAGAGGGCCGCCCGGTCCAGATGGCTACGTCATACCTTCCTGCTGAACTCGTACGCGGGACTGCCATCGCTCAAGAGGACACCGGTCCAGGCGGAAGCTACGCCCGGCTTGCCGAGCTCGGGGCCGAACCGGTGCGGTTCAGCGAAGAGCTGCGTGCCCGCATGCCCAGCGAGGACGAGCGGGCTGCTCTGGGGCTGGTTGCAGGAACACCCGTGGTTGAGATCTGCCGCATCGCCTACACGGCCGAGGATCGACCGGTCGAAGTGAACCAGATGCTGTTGGACGCTGGTTCCTATGTCCTTGAGTACCGCCTGAGCAGCTAGTCAGCGGGGCGTTACACTACCTCATCAAGCCCGCGCACGGCGCGGGTGCGCGCCGCCTTTACGGCGGGGCCGCCGCCCTGTCTTCGCCAGCGGCGGCCCCGCCCGGCGGCGCGCTGCGTGCATGCGGGCAAGGGCCGAGAAGTCATCTGCGGCCACAAGATGATGCCTCCGGCGGGGGATCGGCCGGCACCGGGATGGAGGGGGCGCCGTTGCCGACCGCGGGTCCATAGTGGCGTGCGCGGGGAGCTCCCATCCCGTCCGCCGTCGACCCAGGCAGAGCCGAGCAGACGCGGCCCATGGCGTCCAGGTCGTTCGTACAGTGGCGCGCTCCACCTGGACGCCATGAACCACGCCCGCTCCACGGTGTGTGGGTCGACGGCGTACGGGATGGGAGCTGGGGAGGTGGTGAGGGGTCTAGGTAGCCACCCCTCTGCAGGCAGCGGGCATGAACCGGATGCACCAGGCCAAGCCCGTTCTTTTAGAATGATCAGCATGGACATGCGCAGGATCGTCGCAGTGCTGGCCGAGGAAGCTGAACAGCAGATCCAAGACCAGGTGTGGGAAGTGGAGCCGAGCGACCGCGCACTCGCCCGTGAAACCGAGGCCGGCCTGCGCGAGGCTGTCGGCCCGCCGAATGCCCAGGAAGACTTGCCGCAGATCAAGCGGCTCGAACACTTGCGGGAAACCCTCGCCGTCATGGCCATCTCCCTCGCGCGTACTCACGGCCGTCTGGCCTGGTTTCTCTCTGGAGCTCTCAATGCGCTGGAGCCGGTCCTGCGCTGGCGCGCCATGCCAGCCGACCGTGGCGGCAGCTTCGGCACCGTCCTCCCCAGCCCTGAGGAATACAAGGAGGCGGAGGATGCCGTCCGCCGACTCCAGGACGCCCTTGCCGTGATCACCGCCGAGACGGTTGACCTCGGCAGCGTTCGCCCAAATCAGGAAGCGGACGGGGTCTGAAGCGGCGAGAGTAGATCCGCATTCGAGGAAGACACCGCGACACCCACGCCCGGGCCGTCTGGGGGCCGTACGAGGCGAACCGGCGTTGACAGATGATGACAACTAGTCCCGGCATCCGCCCAGGTCAAAAAGGGCGCACAGTAGACCGCCCCACATGGCAGGCTTGGGTCACCACTTCCAGAAGAACTAGTCGGCGTCTTCCCGAGAGTTTCCGAACAGGTCAGATCGGCTGTCCCGCAGCCTGTCTGACCTGCTCGGTTTCAGGCCGCGCATCTATACCCGTTATCGTTGTGCGGTATGCCTGCGTCCAGGAACGCCATCTGGGGGCGGGTAGGACCCGAAGAGAGGAACCGGAGAGCAATGCCTCCCAAGAAGAAGAAGGTCACGGGGCTCATCAAGCTCCAGATCCAGGCCGGTGCCGCGAACCCGGCCCCGCCGGTCGGCCCCGCGCTGGGTCAGCACGGCGTCAACATCATGGAGTTCTGCAAGGCCTACAACGCCGCGACCGAGTCGCAGCGTGGCTGGGTCATCCCGGTGGAGATCACGGTCTACGAGGACCGCTCCTTCACCTTCATCACCAAGACGCCCCCGGCCGCCAAGATGATCCTCAAGGCCGCGGGCATCGAGAAGGGCTCCGGCGAGCCGCACAAGACCAAGGTCGCCAAGATCACCGAGGCGCAGGTCCGCGAGATCGCCCAGACGAAGCTGCCCGACCTCAACGCCAACGACCTGGACGCCGCGTCGAAGATCATCGCCGGCACCGCGCGTTCCATGGGCGTCACGGTCGAGGGCTGACCTCCACCCCCCGTACGACAAGCAGAACGTGGGAGGGCCTGCTCGGCCCGGACCACGACTCCTAAGAACACACAGGAGCAGTAGTGAGCAAGCGCAGCAAGTCTCTCCGCGCTGCGGACGCCAAGATCGACCGGGAGAAGCTCTACGCCCCGCTCGAGGCCGTCCGTCTCGCCAAGGAGACGTCCACGACCAAGTTCGACGGCACCGTCGAGGTCGCCTTCCGCCTGGGTGTCGACCCGCGCAAGGCCGACCAGATGGTCCGTGGCACCGTGAACCTCCCGCACGGCACCGGTAAGACCGCCCGGGTCCTGGTCTTCGCGACCGGTGACCGTGCCGAGGCCGCGCGTGCCGCGGGCGCCGACATCGTCGGCGCCGACGAGCTGATCGACGAGGTCTCGAAGGGCCGCCTGGACTTCGACGCCGTCGTCGCCACCCCGGACCTCATGGGCAAGGTCGGCCGCCTCGGCCGCGTCCTCGGCCCCCGTGGTCTGATGCCGAACCCGAAGACCGGCACCGTCACGCCCGACGTCACCAAGGCCGTCAACGACATCAAGGGCGGCAAGATCGAGTTCCGCGTCGACAAGCACTCGAACCTGCACTTCATCATCGGCAAGACGTCGTTCGACGACACCAAGCTGGTGGAGAACTACGCCGCGGCGCTGGAGGAAGTCCTCCGTCTGAAGCCGTCGGCCGCCAAGGGCCGGTACATCAAGAAGGCCGCCATCAGCACCACGATGGGCCCCGGCATTCCGCTGGACTCCAACCGCACCCGCAACCTCCTCGTCGAGGAGGACCCGGCCGCGGTCTGAGCCCACGGCTCACCAGGCTCGACGACGGGCCCCGCACCTTTTCCCGGGTGCGGGGCCCGTTCCTCGTCCCCGCCCGCCGTGCCGGTGCCCTGGGTTAACGTGCCTTCACGGGAACCGCACGGGGGGTCGCATGGGCAGCACGAGGGCGCACCGGCCGGCGCTGTGGACCGCGCTGCCGACAGCGCTGACGGCTCTGGCCGCCTGTACCGCCCCCGAAGGGTCCGCGGGTCCTGAGCGCACCGCGCCCGCCCCGGCCGTGACGGCCGCCCTGCGTCAGGCCGAGCGGTCCACCGACCGCGCCGCGTCCTCGTACGTGGAGTCGACGACCACCATGGGCTCCTCGCTCTCCATGACGGCCCACGGCACCCTCGCCTGGCGCGGCGGCCTCACCGGCACCCTGCGCATCCGGTACACGGGCGGCAGCACGGCCGAGACGATGCGCCGCCTGGGCACCACGTCGATGGAGGCCCGCTACCTCCCCGACGCGTACTACGCCCGCATGGGCGAGGTCTTCGCCGGCAAGACCGACGGCAGGCACTGGATCAGGTACGCCTACGACGACCTGGAGCGCCTCGCGGGCAGCTCCGGGGCCGACCTGGCCGACCGGATGCGCGACACCACGCCGCACACCTCGGTGAAGCGGCTCCTCGCGTCCTCGGACGTCCGCAGGGTCGGCGAGGAGACCGTGCGTGGCATCCGGACCACGCACTACTCCGGCACCGTGCCGGGGGAGGGCGCGGACGGGCAGACCGTGGACATCTGGGTCGACGACCGGGACCTGCTGGTCAAGAAGGTCGAGAAGGGCGGTACGGCCACGGAGGCGCTGACCCAGACCGCCTACTACCGTGACTACGGCGTACGGGTCACGGTCGGGAAGCCACCGGCCGGAGACACCGCGGACCTCGGGGAACTGCTGGAGGGCAAGCCCCGGAGCTGATGCCGTAAGGGGCGATTTGCCTGACGGCGACGGCGTCCCGTACTCTCCTACAGAAGCCAAAGACCGCTGGTCGTTGCCGTGCGCTCGAATGAGGGTGCGGTGGCCGAAGGATCCGCTGAATAGCGGACGACCCGCGCAGGTGTCAGTGGAAGAGCTCCCGGAGTGCGCACAGCCTGTGCGCAAGGCCGGTCGAGTCCGCCCCGTGCGCCTGCGCCGGGGCGTTTCGTTTTCCCCAGTCCTCCTTCGGGTCCGCGCGGTCAGAATCACCCGGAAGGAGGCCGAGACTCTATGGCGAGGCCCGACAAGGCTGCCGCAGTGGCGGAGTTGACGGAGCAGTTCCGCAACTCCAGCGCTGCCGTGCTGACCGAGTACCGCGGTCTCACCGTGGCGCAGCTCAAGACGCTGCGTCGTTCGCTCGGTGAGAACGCCCAGTACGCCGTGGTGAAGAACACGCTGACCAAGATTGCGGCCAACGAGGCCGGGATCTCGACGCTGGACGACCTGTTCAACGGTCCGACGGCTGTCGCCTTCGTCACCGGTGACCCGGTGGAGTCGGCTAAGGGTCTGCGCGACTTCGCCAAGGACAACCCGAATCTCGTCATCAAGGGCGGTGTCCTTGACGGCAAGGCGCTGTCCGCCGACGAGATCAAGAAGCTTGCGGACCTCGAGTCCCGCGAGGTTCTGCTCGCCAAGCTGGCGGGCGCTCTGAAGGGCAAGCAGACGCAAGCTGCTCAGGTCTTCCAGGCGCTCCCGTCGAAGCTCGTCCGTACCGTGGACGCGCTTCGTGCCAAGCAGGACGAGCAGGGCGGTGCCGAGTAATTCGGCTCGCACGATGACCGCCGCCGCCTGAGGCGGAGGTCGTAGCGGGCCAACGTACGCCCGCCAGCACATGTACATCCGGCACCTGCCGAATTAGTGGAAGGAAAGCCATCGTGGCTCTCACCCAGGACGAACTGCTCGCCGAGTTCGAGAACATGACCCTGATCCAGCTCTCCGAGTTCGTGAAGGCGTTCGAGGAGAAGTTCGACGTCACCGCCGCCGCCGCCGTCGCCGTTGCCGGCCCGGCCGGCCCGGCCGCCCCGGCCGAGGCTCCCGAGGAGAAGGACGAGTTCGACGTCATCCTCACCGGTGCCGGCGACAAGAAGATCCAGGTCATCAAGGTCGTGCGTGAGCTGACCTCCCTCGGCCTGAAGGAGGCCAAGGACCTGGTCGACGGTGCGCCGAAGCCGGTTCTGGAGAAGGTCAACAAGGAGGCCGCGGACAAGGCCAAGGAGTCCCTCGAGGGCGCCGGCGCCTCCGTCGAGGTCAAGTAAGACCTTCACGAACGCAGGCCCGTCAGGGCTGTAACGCGGACGTACCGAGGAGCGATCATCCATTCGGGTGGTCGCTCTTCGGTGTTCCCGGGGCGCGGCCGCGGTTGCCTTGCGCCGCGTTCGTCGGGGGGTATGGTGATCTTCGTCGTGTCCCTGGTCGGCCCGGGGTTCGGGTATGAGGGCCTTGACGAACCGCACGCAGCGCGCAATTCTCAGGACGCGTCGTCACAAGGATCCGAATCCGAGGCATGGATCGGCGACGAAGAGGGCAGTATCAACGTGCGTTGAAGGCAGGCATGGCGCAGGCGTTGAGAACAATGAGGGTCTCTGAAAACCGGGACTGGACATCAGTGTGCCGAGTGGCTACACTGACCCTTTGCGCTGCCTGTTAGCTGTCCCCTGCCCGTCACCAGGGGTCTGCCCTCGCCTCACCATCGCCGACCGGATATCTCTGACCTGGCCGAACAGCCGGATCGGACGACGTCTGTCCCGGTATGAGAGTGAGGGGCCGGTACGCGCGTAGTGAGTCCGAGCCCTCGGAAGGACCCCCTCTTGGCCGCCTCGCGCAACGCCTCGACCGCGAATACGAACAACGGCGCCAGCACCGCCCCGCTGCGCATCTCTTTTGCAAAGATCAAGGAGCCCCTCGAGGTTCCGAACCTGCTCGCGCTGCAGACCGAGAGCTTTGACTGGCTGCTCGGCAACACCGCCTGGCAGAGTCGGGTCGAGGCGGCTCTGGAGTCGGGTCAGGACGTCCCCACCAAGTCCGGCCTCGAGGAGATCTTCGAGGAGATCTCCCCGATCGAGGACTTCTCCGGGTCGATGTCGCTGACGTTCCGCGACCACCGTTTCGAGCCCCCGAAGAACAGCATCGACGAGTGCAAGGAGCGCGACTTCACGTACGCGGCCCCGCTCTTCGTCACCGCCGAGTTCACCAACAACGAGACCGGCGAGATCAAGTCCCAGACGGTCTTCATGGGCGACTTCCCGCTCATGACCAACAAGGGCACCTTCGTCATCAACGGCACCGAGCGTGTCGTGGTGTCGCAGCTGGTCCGCTCGCCCGGCGTCTACTTCGACTCCTCCATCGACAAGACGTCCGACAAGGACATCTTCTCCGCCAAGATCATCCCGTCCCGGGGTGCCTGGCTGGAGATGGAGATCGACAAGCGCGACATGGTCGGTGTGCGCATCGACCGCAAGCGCAAGCAGTCCGTCACCGTCCTTCTGAAGGCGCTCGGCTGGACCACCGAGCAGATCCTCGAGGAGTTCGGCGAGTACGAGTCGATGCGCGCCACCCTGGAGAAGGACCACACCCAGGGCCAGGACGACGCACTGCTCGACATCTACCGCAAGCTGCGTCCGGGCGAGCCCCCCACGCGTGAGGCCGCGCAGACGCTGCTCGAGAACCTCTACTTCAACCCCAAGCGCTACGACCTGGCCAAGGTCGGCCGCTACAAGGTCAACAAGAAGCTGGGTGCGGACGCTCCGCTGGACGCGGGCATCCTGACCGTCGAGGACATCATCTCGACGATCAAGTACCTGGTGAAGCTGCACGCGGGCGAGACCGAGACGGTCGGCGACAGCGGTCAGAGCATCGTCGTCGAGACCGACGACATCGACCACTTCGGCAACCGTCGTCTGCGCAGTGTCGGCGAGCTCATCCAGAACCAGGTCCGTACGGGTCTGGCGCGTATGGAGCGCGTCGTGCGCGAGCGCATGACCACTCAGGACGTCGAGGCGATCACGCCGCAGACCCTGATCAACATCCGGCCGGTCGTCGCCTCCATCAAGGAGTTCTTCGGCACCAGTCAGCTGTCGCAGTTCATGGACCAGAACAACCCGCTGTCCGGGCTGACGCACAAGCGTCGTCTGTCCGCGCTCGGCCCGGGTGGTCTGTCCCGTGAGCGGGCCGGCTTCGAGGTCCGTGACGTGCACCCCTCGCACTACGGCCGCATGTGCCCGATCGAGACGCCCGAAGGCCCGAACATCGGTCTGATCGGTTCGCTCGCCTCGTACGGCCGCGTCAACGCGTTCGGCTTCGTCGAGACCCCGTACCGCAAGGTCATCGACGGCCAGGTCACCGACGAGGTGGACTACCTGACCGCCGACGAGGAGGACCGCTTCGTCATCGCGCAGGCCAACGCGCCGCTGACGGACGACCTCCGCTTCGAGGAGGCCCGCGTCCTCGTGCGCCGCCGTGGCGGCGAGGTCGACTACGTCGGCGGCGAGGACGTCGACTACATGGACGTCTCCCCGCGCCAGATGGTGTCGGTCGCGACCGCCATGATCCCGTTCCTCGAGCACGACGACGCCAACCGTGCCCTCATGGGCGCGAACATGATGCGCCAGGCCGTCCCGCTGATCAAGGCGGAGGCCCCGCTCGTCGGCACCGGCATGGAGTACCGCTCCGCCGTCGACGCCGGCGACGTCGTCAAGGCCGAGAAGGCGGGTGTGGTCCAGGAGGTCTCCGCGGACTACATCACCACCGCCAACGACGACGGCACGTACATCACGTACCGCCTCGCCAAGTTCGCCCGCTCCAACCAGGGCACCTCGGTCAACCAGAAGGTCATCGTCCACGAGGGCGACCGGATCGTCGAGGGCCAGGTCCTGGCCGACGGACCGGCCACCGAGAACGGTGAGATGGCCCTCGGCAAGAACCTGCTCGTGGCGTTCATGCCGTGGGAGGGTCACAACTACGAGGACGCGATCATCCTGTCGCAGCGCCTCGTGCAGGACGACGTCCTCTCCTCGATCCACATCGAGGAGCACGAGGTCGACGCCCGTGACACCAAGCTCGGCCCCGAGGAGATCACCCGGGACATCCCGAACGTCTCCGAGGAGGTCCTGGCCGACCTCGACGAGCGCGGCATCATCCGTATCGGCGCCGAGGTCATCGCCGGCGACATCCTCGTCGGCAAGGTCACGCCCAAGGGTGAGACCGAGCTGACGCCGGAGGAGCGCCTGCTGCGCGCGATCTTCGGTGAGAAGGCCCGTGAGGTCCGTGACACCTCGCTGAAGGTGCCGCACGGCGAGACCGGCAAGGTCATCGGCGTCCGCGTCTTCGACCGCGAGGAGGGCGACGAGCTTCCCCCCGGTGTGAACCAGCTGGTGCGCGTCTACGTCGCGCAGAAGCGCAAGATCACCGACGGTGACAAGCTCGCCGGCCGTCACGGCAACAAGGGCGTCATCTCCAAGATCCTGCCGATCGAGGACATGCCGTTCCTGGAGGACGGCACCCCGGTCGACATCATCCTCAACCCGCTGGGTGTCCCGTCCCGAATGAACCCGGGACAGGTCCTGGAGATCCACCTCGGCTGGCTCGCCAGCCGCGGCTGGGACGTCTCCGGCCTCGGGGAGGAGTGGGCGCAGCGCCTCCAGGTCATCGGCGCCGACCAGGTCGCCCCCGGCACCAACGTCGCGACCCCGGTCTTCGACGGTGCGCGTGAGGACGAGCTGGCGGGTCTGCTGCAGCACACCATCCCGAACCGCGACGGCGAGCGGATGGTGCAGCCGACCGGCAAGGCCCGGCTGTTCGACGGCCGCTCCGGTGAGCCGTTCCCGGACCCGATCTCCATCGGGTACATGTACATCCTGAAGCTGCACCACCTGGTCGACGACAAGCTGCACGCCCGGTCGACCGGTCCGTACTCGATGATCACCCAGCAGCCCCTGGGTGGTAAGGCCCAGTTCGGTGGCCAGCGCTTCGGTGAGATGGAGGTGTGGGCGCTGGAGGCTTACGGCGCCGCCTACGCCCTCCAGGAGCTGCTGACCATCAAGTCCGACGACGTGACCGGCCGCGTGAAGGTCTACGAGGCCATCGTCAAGGGCGAGAACATTCCCGAGCCCGGCATCCCCGAGTCCTTCAAGGTGCTCATCAAGGAGATGCAGTCCCTGTGCCTCAACGTGGAGGTGCTGTCCTCGGACGGCATGTCCATCGAGATGCGCGACACCGACGAGGACGTCTTCCGCGCTGCGGAGGAGCTTGGCATCGACCTGTCCCGGCGCGAGCCGAGCAGCGTCGAAGAGGTCTGACGGGAGTCCGGAGGCCTTCGCGATGAAGGCCTCCGGCCCCAGGACCCCCGTATCAGACCCCATGACTTACAACCCTGAGAGGGATTGACGCATAGTGCTCGACGTCAACTTCTTCGACGAGCTCCGGATCGGTCTGGCCACCGCTGACGACATCCGTCAGTGGAGCCACGGCGAGGTCAAGAAGCCCGAGACCATCAACTACCGCACGCTCAAGCCCGAAAAGGACGGCCTCTTCTGCGAGAAGATCTTCGGCCCCACCCGGGACTGGGAGTGCTACTGCGGCAAGTACAAGCGTGTCCGCTTCAAGGGAATCATCTGTGAGCGCTGCGGCGTCGAGGTGACGCGCGCCAAGGTGCGCCGTGAGCGGATGGGCCACATCGAACTGGCCGCTCCTGTCACGCACATCTGGTACTTCAAGGGTGTCCCGTCGCGCCTCGGCTACCTGCTGGACCTGGCGCCCAAGGACCTCGAGAAGGTCATCTACTTCGCGGCGTACATGATCACGTACGTCGACGAGGAGCGCCGTACCCGCGACCTGCCCTCCCTGGAGGCGCACGTCTCGGTCGAGCGTCAGCAGATCGAGAACCGCCGGGACGCCGACCTGGAGGCCCGCGCCAAGAAGCTCGAGACCGACCTGGCCGAGCTCGAGGCCGAGGGTGCCAAGGCCGACGTGCGCCGCAAGGTGCGCGAGGGTGCCGAGCGCGAGATGAAGCAGCTGCGCGACCGTGCGCAGCGCGAGATCGACCGCCTGGACGAGGTGTGGACCCGGTTCAAGAACCTCAAGGTCCAGGACCTCGAGGGCGACGAGCTGCTCTACCGCGAGCTGCGTGACCGCTTCGGCACGTACTTCGACGGCTCGATGGGTGCCGCGGCGCTGCAGAAGCGCCTGGAGTCCTTCGACCTCGAGGAGGAGGCCGAGAGGCTCCGCGAGATCATCCGCACCGGCAAGGGCCAGAAGAAGACCCGTGCGCTCAAGCGCCTGAAGGTCGTCTCCGCGTTCCTGCAGACCAGCAACAGCCCCAAGGGCATGGTGCTCGACTGCGTGCCGGTCATCCCGCCGGACCTGCGTCCGATGGTGCAGCTGGACGGTGGCCGCTTCGCGACCTCCGACCTGAACGACCTGTACCGCCGTGTGATCAACCGCAACAACCGCCTGAAGCGGCTTCTCGACCTCGGCGCGCCCGAGATCATCGTGAACAACGAGAAGCGCATGCTCCAGGAGGCCGTCGACGCGCTGTTCGACAACGGCCGTCGTGGCCGGCCGGTCACCGGTCCGGGCAACCGTCCGCTGAAGTCCCTCAGCGACATGCTGAAGGGCAAGCAGGGCCGCTTCCGCCAGAACCTGCTCGGCAAGCGTGTGGACTACTCCGCGCGTTCCGTGATCGTCGTCGGTCCGCAGCTGAAGCTGCACCAGTGCGGTCTGCCGAAGGCGATGGCGCTGGAGCTGTTCAAGCCGTTCGTGATGAAGCGCCTGGTCGACCTGAACCACGCGCAGAACATCAAGAGCGCCAAGCGCATGGTGGAGCGCGGCCGTACGGTCGTGTACGACGTCCTCGAAGAGGTCATCGCCGAGCACCCGGTTCTGCTGAACCGTGCTCCCACCCTGCACCGCCTCGGCATCCAGGCCTTCGAGCCGCAGCTGGTCGAGGGCAAGGCCATCCAGATCCACCCGCTCGTCTGCACCGCGTTCAACGCGGACTTCGACGGTGACCAGATGGCCGTGCACCTGCCGCTGTCCGCGGAGGCGCAGGCCGAGGCCCGCATCCTGATGCTGTCCTCGAACAACATCCTCAAGCCCGCCGACGGCCGTCCGGTGACGATGCCGACCCAGGACATGGTCCTCGGTCTGTTCTTCCTCACCACGGACGGCGAGATGCGGGACGTGAAGGGCGAGGACCGCTCCTTCTCCTCCGTGGCCGAGGCGATCATGGCCTTCGACGCCGGCGAGCTCTCGCTCCAGTCGAGGATCGACATCCGCTTCCCGGTCGGCACCATCCCGCCGCGCGGCTGGACCCCGCCGGCGCAGGAGGAGGGCGAGCCGGAGTGGCAGCAGGGTGACTCGTTCCGTCTGCGGACGACCCTGGGCCGCGCGCTCTTCAACGAGCTGCTGCCCGAGGACTACCCGTTCGTCGACTACGAGGTCGGCAAGAAGCAGCTCTCCGAGATCGTCAACGACCTCGCCGAGCGCTACCCGAAGGTCATCGTGGCGGCGACGCTCGACAACCTGAAGGCGTCCGGCTTCTACTGGGCGACCCGTTCCGGTGTCACCGTGGCCATCTCCGACGTCGTCGTTCCCGAGGCGAAGAAGGAGATCGTCAAGGGCTACGAGGCGCAGGACGAGAAGGTCCAGAAGCAGTACGAGCGCGGTCTGATCACCAAGGACGAGCGCACGCAGGAGCTCATCGCGATCTGGACCAAGGCGACCAACGAGGTCGCCGAGGCCATGAACGAGAACTTCCCGAAGACCAACCCGATCTTCATGATGGTGAACTCGGGTGCACGAGGCAACATGATGCAGATGCGTCAGATCGCCGGTATGCGTGGTCTGGTGTCGAACGCGAAGAACGAGACGATCCCGCGTCCGATCAAGGCGTCGTTCCGTGAGGGTCTGTCCGTGCTGGAGTACTTCATCTCCACGCACGGTGCCCGTAAGGGTCTGGCGGACACCGCCCTGCGTACCGCCGACTCGGGTTACCTCACCCGTCGTCTGGTCGACGTCTCCCAGGACGTCATCATCCGCGAGGAGGACTGCGGCACCGAGCGCGGTCTGAAGCTGCGGATCGCCAACCGCGGCGCCGACGGTGTGCTGCGCAAGGCGGACGACGTCGAGACCAGCGTCTACGCCCGCATGCTCGCCGAGGACGTCGTCATCGACGGCAAGGTGATCGCGCCGGCCAACGTGGACCTGGGCGACGTGCTCATCGACCAGCTGGTGCACCACGGTGTCGAGGAGGTCAAGACCCGTTCGATCCTGACCTGCGAGTCCCAGGTCGGCACCTGCGCGATGTGCTACGGCCGTTCGCTGGCCACCGGCAAGCTGGTCGACATCGGTGAGGCGGTCGGCATCATCGCCGCCCAGTCCATCGGTGAGCCCGGCACCCAGCTGACGATGCGTACCTTCCACACCGGTGGTGTGGCCGGTGACGACATCACCCAGGGTCTGCCGCGTGTCGTCGAGCTCTTCGAGGCCCGTACCCCGAAGGGTGTCGCCCCGATCTCCGAGGCCACCGGCCGCGTGCGGATCGAGGAGACCGAGAAGACCAAGAAGATCATCGTCACCCCGGACGACGGCAGCGACGAGACGGCGTACCCGATCTCGAAGCGTGCCCGTCTCCTGGTCAGCGAGGGCGAGCACGTCGAGGTGGGCCAGAAGCTCACCGTGGGTGCCATCAACCCGCACGACGTGCTGCGCATCCTGGGTCAGCGCGCCGTCCAGGTCCACCTGGTCGGCGAGGTCCAGAAGGTCTACAACTCGCAGGGTGTGTCGATCCACGACAAGCACATCGAGATCATCATCCGGCAGATGCTGCGCCGTGTGACGATCATCGAGTCCGGCGACGCCGAGCTGCTGCCCGGCGAGCTGGTCGAGCGCTCGAAGTTCGAGCAGGAGAACCGTCGTGTGGTCCAGGAGGGCGGTCACCCGGCCTCCGGTCGTCCGCAGCTCATGGGTATCACCAAGGCCTCGCTGGCCACGGAGTCCTGGCTGTCGGCGGCGTCCTTCCAGGAGACGACGCGAGTCCTCACGGACGCGGCGATCAACGCCAAGTCCGACTCGCTCATCGGCCTCAAGGAGAACGTCATCATCGGTAAGCTCATCCCGGCCGGTACGGGTCTGTCCCGCTACCGCAACATCCGGGTCGAGCCGACCGAGGAGGCCAAGGCCGCGATGTACTCGGCCGTCGGCTACGACGACATCGACTACTCGCCGTTCGGCACCGGCTCCGGCCAGGCCGTTCCGCTGGAGGACTACGACTACGGTCCGTACAACCAGTAAGCGAGCGATCGTGTGAAGGGCGGTCACCCCTCGGGGTGGCCGCCCTTCGGCGTGTCCGGGGCCGGCTCGGGGATGTCTCAGGGACCGACCCCGATGCCCGCGAGGCCGGTTCGGCGCATGATGGAGGGACTCCGACCGTTACGGGGAGGGTGCTCCATGACTCAGCCGTCGTGGCCGCCGTGGCAGCCCTGGCAAGGGCCCGGGCCGCAGCCGTGGCAGAAAGGGGCGGGCGGTGCGCCGCAGCCCTGGGCCCAGGCCGCCGCCCCCGCGATGCTCGCCTCGCACGCCGACCGTGAGCGCGCCGTGGACGTGCTCAGAGCCGGGTTCGGGGAGGGACGCCTGGAGAAGCCCGAGTTCGAGCAGCGGGTCGCACGGGCCTACGCGGCCCGTACGGTGGGGGAGCTGGCCCTGCTGGTGGCCGACCTGCCCCAGGGGCCCCTGCCGCTGCCGGCGCCCGTCACACCGGTGCCGCGGACCTTCCTGCCGTACGACCGGCCGCGGACCAACGGCAAGGCGGTCGGTTCGGCCGTGTGCGGGGTGCTCTGCCTGATGAGTTTCGGCCTGGCCGGCATACCGGCCGTCGTGCTGGGGCACTCGGCCCGCGCCGAGATACGGCGCACGGGGGAGAGCGGTGACGGGCTCGCCCTGACGGGGCTCGTGCTCGGCTGGCTGTCGAACGCGGCGTGGGCGGCGCTGCTCACGCTGATGATCGTGGCCGCGGCCCTGTCCGCGTGACGGTGGCGGGCGCCGCGGTCAGCGGGCTGTGACGTGGCCGGACCGACCGAACGAAGATCGTTTCCGCCGCGTGGCCTTGACATCGGCTGTATGGCGATGCGGGCAGGACCCATTTGTTTTGACCGCAGCGAATGCGATAGGTACGCTCAGACCTTGTGCCTGGGGTGTGCCCTGGCTCTCGTGCGTGCCTTCAGACCGCACAGCGAGCTGTGAGCGGCCACCGTAATCTGTGCTCTTTTCGCCTCGCGGCGGGAGTCCGCCGGATTCGACACACCCGACCGCGTGGGTCGGTGGCGTTCCAGGTTAGCTTCACCATTCGGCACACAGAAACCGGAGAAGTAGTGCCTACGATCCAGCAGCTGGTCCGCAAGGGCCGGCAGGACAAGGTCGAGAAGAACAAGACGCCCGCACTCGAGGGTTCCCCTCAGCGCCGTGGCGTCTGCACGCGTGTGTTCACGACCACCCCGAAGAAGCCGAACTCGGCCCTGCGTAAGGTCGCGCGTGTGCGTCTGACCAGCGGGATCGAGGTCACCGCTTACATTCCGGGTGAGGGACACAACCTGCAGGAGCACTCCATCGTGCTCGTGCGCGGCGGCCGTGTGAAGGACCTGCCGGGTGTTCGCTACAAGATCATCCGTGGCTCCCTCGACACCCAGGGTGTCAAGAACCGCAAGCAGGCCCGTTCCCGCTACGGCGCCAAGAAGGAGAAGTAAGAATGCCTCGTAAGGGCCCCGCCCCGAAGCGCCCGGTCATCATCGACCCGGTCTACGGTTCTCCTCTGGTGACGTCGCTCATCAACAAGGTGCTGCTGAACGGCAAGCGCTCCACCGCCGAGCGCATCGTCTACGGTGCCATGGAGGGTCTGCGTGAGAAGACGGGCAACGACCCGATCATCACGCTGAAGCGCGCACTGGAGAACATCAAGCCGACCCTCGAGGTCAAGTCCCGCCGTGTCGGTGGTGCGACGTACCAGGTTCCGATCGAGGTCAAGCCCGGTCGTGCCAACACGCTCGCGCTGCGCTGGCTGGTCGGTTACTCCCGCGCCCGTCGCGAGAAGACGATGACCGAGCGTCTGCTCAACGAGCTTCTCGACGCGTCCAACGGCCTCGGTGCCGCTGTGAAGAAGCGCGAGGACACCCACAAGATGGCCGAGTCCAACAAGGCCTTCGCGCACTACCGCTGGTAGTCGCTACCCACATCGAGACCGAGAGAAGACTGAAGCCTTATGGCTACCACTTCACTTGACCTGGCCAGGGTCCGCAACATCGGGATCATGGCCCACATCGACGCGGGCAAGACGACCACCACCGAGCGGATCCTGTTCTACACCGGTGTGTCCTACAAGATCGGTGAGGTCCACGACGGCGCTGCCACCATGGACTGGATGGAGCAGGAGCAGGAGCGTGGCATCACGATCACCTCGGCTGCCACCACCTGTCACTGGCCGCTGGACGACGTCGACCACACCATCAACATCATCGACACCCCGGGCCACGTCGACTTCACCGTCGAGGTGGAGCGCTCGCTGCGCGTGCTCGACGGTGCCGTGACGGTGTTCGACGGCGTCGCCGGCGTGGAGCCCCAGTCCGAGACGGTGTGGCGTCAGGCGGACCGCTACGGCGTTCCGCGCATCTGCTTCGTCAACAAGCTCGACCGGACCGGCGCGGAGTTCCACCGCTGCGTCGACATGATCTCGGACCGCCTTGGTGCGCAGCCGCTGGTCATGCAGCTTCCGATCGGTGCCGAGGCCGACTTCAAGGGCGTCGTGGACCTGGTCCGCATGAAGGCGCTCGTGTGGTCCGCCGAGGCCGCCAAGGGCGAGATGTACGACGTCGTCGACATCCCGGCCACGCACACCGAGGCCGCCGAGGAGTGGCGCGGCAAGCTGATCGAGGCCGTCGCGGAGAACGACGAAGAGATCATGGAGCTGTACCTCGAGGGCGAGGAGCCCACCGAGGAGCAGCTGTACGCCGCGATCCGTCGCATCACCATCGCGTCCGGCAAGTCCAGCGACACCACGGTCACCCCGGTGTTCTGCGGCACCGCGTTCAAGAACAAGGGCGTCCAGCCCCTGCTCGACGCGGTCGTGCGCTATCTCCCCACCCCGCTTGACGTCGAGGCCATCGAGGGCCACGCCGTCAACGACCCGGAGGAGATCATCAAGCGCAAGCCGTCGGAGGACGAGCCGCTGTCGGCGCTGGCGTTCAAGATCATGAGCGACCCGCACCTCGGCAAGCTCACCTTCGTCCGCGTGTACTCCGGTCGCCTGGAGTCCGGCACCCAGGTGCTGAACTCCGTCAAGGGCAAGAAGGAGCGCATCGGCAAGATCTACCGCATGCACGCGAACAAGCGTGAGGAGATCGACGCGGTGGGCGCCGGCGACATCGTCGCCGTCATGGGTCTGAAGCAGACCACCACCGGTGAGACGCTGTCCGACGACAAGAACCCGGTGATCCTGGAGTCCATGGACTTCCCGGCGCCGGTCATCCAGGTCGCCATCGAGCCCAAGTCGAAGGGCGACCAGGAGAAGCTCGGCGTCGCGATCCAGCGTCTGGCCGAGGAGGACCCGTCCTTCCAGGTTCACACGAACGAGGAGACGGGCCAGACCATCATCGGTGGTATGGGCGAGCTGCACCTCGAGGTGCTGGTCGACCGTATGCGCCGTGAGTTCAAGGTCGAGGCCAACGTCGGCAAGCCGCAGGTCGCCTACCGCGAGACGATCCGCAAGGCCGTCGAGCGCGTCGACTACACGCACAAGAAGCAGACTGGTGGTACCGGCCAGTTCGCCAAGGTGCAGATCGCGATCGAGCCGATCGAGGGCGGCGACGCCTCGTACGAGTTCGTGAACAAGGTCACCGGTGGCCGTATCCCGAAGGAGTACATCCCTTCGGTCGACGCCGGTGCGCAGGAGGCCATGCAGTTCGGCATCCTCGCGGGCTACGAGATGACCGGCGTGCGCGTCACGCTGATCGACGGTGGCTACCACGAGGTCGACTCCTCCGAGCTCGCGTTCAAGATCGCCGGCTCGCAGGCCTTCAAGGAGGCCGCGCGCAAGGCCAGCCCCGTGCTGCTCGAGCCGATGATGGCCGTCGAGGTCACCACGCCCGAGGACTACATGGGCGAGGTCATCGGTGACATCAACTCCCGCCGTGGCCAGATCCAGGCCATGGAGGAGCGGGCGGGTGCTCGCGTCGTGAAGGGCCTCGTGCCCCTCTCGGAGATGTTCGGTTACGTCGGCGACCTGCGCAGCAAGACGTCCGGCCGGGCCAGCTACTCCATGCAGTTCGACTCCTACGCCGAGGTTCCGCGGAACGTCGCCGAGGAGATCATCGCGAAGGCCAAGGGCGAGTAACGCACCGCGTTCACACGCTTTAGGCTTGACTCCGGAGCCTCAGGGGGCATTCCACCGCAACAGCGGGCGGAATGCCCCGGGGCCCGGGCTTTCCAGCAAAGATCACCTGGCGCCGATGAAGCAAGGCGTTCAGAACCACTCCACAGGAGGACCCCGTGGCGAAGGCGAAGTTCGAGCGGACTAAGCCCCACGTCAACATCGGCACCATCGGTCACATCGACCACGGTAAGACGACCCTCACGGCCGCCATTACCAAGGTGCTGCACGACGCGTACCCGGACCTGAACGAGGCCTCGGCCTTCGACCAGATCGACAAGGCTCCCGAGGAGCGCCAGCGCGGTATCACCATCTCCATCGCGCACGTCGAGTACCAGACCGAGACGCGTCACTACGCCCACGTCGACTGCCCCGGTCACGCGGACTACATCAAGAACATGATCACGGGTGCGGCGCAGATGGACGGCGCCATCCTCGTGGTCGCGGCCACCGACGGCCCGATGCCGCAGACCAAGGAGCACGTGCTCCTGGCCCGCCAGGTCGGCGTCCCGTACATCGTCGTCGCCCTGAACAAGGCCGACATGGTGGACGACGAGGAGATCCTGGAGCTCGTCGAGCTCGAGGTTCGCGAGCTGCTCTCCGAGTACGAGTTCCCGGGCGACGACCTTCCGGTCGTCAAGGTCTCGGCGCTCAAGGCCCTTGAGGGCGACAAGGAGTGGGGCCAGACCGTCCTCGACCTGATGAAGGCCGTCGACGAGAACATCCCGCAGCCCGAGCGTGACGTCGACAAGCCGTTCCTGATGCCGATCGAGGACGTCTTCACGATCACCGGTCGCGGTACGGTCGTCACCGGCCGTATCGAGCGTGGTGTCCTCAAGGTCAACGAGACCGTCGACATCGTGGGCATCAAGCCGGAGAAGACCACCACCACGGTCACCGGCATCGAGATGTTCCGCAAGCTGCTCGACGAGGGCCAGGCCGGTGAGAACGTCGGTCTGCTGCTCCGTGGCATCAAGCGCGAGGACGTCGAGCGCGGCCAGGTCATCATCAAGCCCGGTTCGGTCACGCCGCACACCGAGTTCGAGGCCCAGGCCTACATCCTGTCCAAGGACGAGGGTGGCCGCCACACGCCGTTCTTCAACAACTACCGTCCGCAGTTCTACTTCCGTACGACGGACGTGACCGGCGTGGTGACCCTCCCCGAGGGCACCGAGATGGTCATGCCGGGTGACAACACCGAGATGAAGGTGGAGCTCATCCAGCCCGTCGCCATGGAAGAGGGCCTGAAGTTCGCCATCCGTGAGGGTGGCCGGACGGTCGGCGCCGGCCAGGTCACCAAGATCAACAAGTGAGCTTGCTGATCTGACCTGGTAGCTCCAGCGCGAGCACCTGAAGGGGCCCGCACGACTTCGGTCGTGCGGGCCCTTTCGCATGCCCGCAGGCCGGTCCGGACGCCGTCCGTCAGGGGGTGCGGCGCAGCCCGTCGACCAGGACGGCGGCCAGCCTGCGGGCGTCGTAGTCGGGGTCGCTCTCCGCACCGATGCACAGGTTGCCGACGCCGCGCAGCAGAGTGAGGGCGTCGATGTCGTCGCGGATCTCGCCGGCGGCCACCGCCGCGGACAGCAGGTCGGCGCAGACGGGGACCAGGCGGTCCAGGAAGTAGGCGTGCAGGGCGGCGAAGCCGGACTGGTCGGAGCGCAGCACGGCGGCCAGGCCGTGCTTGGTGACCAGGAAGTCCACGAACAGGTCGATCCAGCGGCGCAGGGCCGCGTGCGGGGTCGCGGCCTCGGCGAGCAGGGCAGGGCCGGCCTCGGCGCAGGCGTCCACCTGGTGCCGGTAGACGGCGATGATCAGGTCCGCGCGGGTCGGGAAGTGCCGGTAGAGCGTGCCCATGCCGACGCCGGCCCGGGAGGCGATGTCCCGCACCGGAGCGTCCACGCCCGAGGTGACGAAGACCGCGGCGGCCGCTTCGAGCAGCGTCTCCTTGTTGCGCCGGGCGTCCTTCCGCCGGGACGGGGCCGCGCTTCCGCCGCGCTGGTCGCTCTCGCTCACCGCGTCGCTCCTCGCTCTCTCGCCGGTTCCCCGCATGGTCTCACGCAGGCATGGAGCCGTCGTACGCCTGCCCTTGCGAAAACGGAACGGTGTTCCGTATCGTCTGAGGCGTACCGGAGCGTTGTTCCGTTTTTCAGTGCAGGAGGTTCCCATGCAGTACCGCACGCTCGGCCGGACCGGCGTCCAGGTCAGCACGCTCGCGCTCGGCGCCATGAATTTCGGCGCCATCGGGCGCACCACCCAGGACGAGGCCACCGCCATCGTCGACGCGGCCCTGGAGGCCGGCGTCAACCTCGTCGACACCGCCGACTTCTACGGCGAGGGCGAGTCCGAGGAGATGGTCGGCAAGGCCATCGCGGGCCGCCGGGACGACATCGTGCTGGCCACCAAGGCCACCATGCCGATCGGGGAGGAGCGCAACCACCGGGGCAGCTCCCGCCGCTGGCTGTACACCGCCCTGGACGACAGCCTGCGCCGCCTCGGGGTGGACCACGTCGACCTGTACCAGATCCACCGCTGGGACCCGGCCACCAGTGACGAGGAGACCCTGTCGGCCCTCACCGACCTCCAACGCGCGGGAAAAATCCGCTACTTCGGCTCCTCCACCTTCCCCGCCCACCGCATCGTGCAGGCCCAGTGGGCCGCCCGCGAGCTGCGTCTGGGCCGGTACGTCACCGAGCAGCCCAGCTACTCGATCCTCCAGCGCGGCATCGAGTCGCACGTCCTTCCGGTGACCCAGGAGTACGGCCTCGGGGTGCTGGCGTGGAGCCCGCTCGCCTCGGGCTGGCTGTCCGGCGCGGTCCGCAAGGGCCGCGAAGTGACCACGAACCGGGCGCGGTTGCTGCCCGAACGGTTCGACCTCTCGGTCCCCGCCAACCAGGCCCGTAGCGAGGCCGTGGAGCGGCTGGCCAAGATCGCCGACCAGGCCGGCCTGACCCTGATTCAGCTGGCGCTGGGATTCGTGAACGCGCACCCCGGTGTGACGGCCGCGCTCATCGGTCCCCGCACGCTCGACCATCTGCGCTCCCAGCTCGCCGCCGCCGACACCGTGCTCCCCGCCGACGTCCTCGACGCGATCGACGAGGTCGTCGCCCCCGGCACGGACCTGGCCCCGCACGAGAAGTTCGACACGCCGCCCGCCCTGCTCGACGCGTCCCTGCGCCGCCGCTGACCGGGCCAGGCGGCCCCTGATGTCCCCAACACCCCGGCCGAGCTTCGCGACCATGACCGCGCCCTCACAGGCCGGCTACGACGACGCACCCCCCGATCCTCGTCGGCGGCCGCGCGGCCTCGGCCCTGCGGGTGGCCGCCGGACATGCGGACCTGGGGAACATCCCCCGGGGGCGGGGACATCGCTTCCGGCACATCCTGCTCGGCCTGCCGGTGACCTACCCGGCGGGCCTCGCCCGGTGCGTCGTGGAGGAGGGCGTGCGGCCGTCCGTATGACGGTGCGTGGATTCCGGACATCGGAGTATCGGGCCCGCTTCTTGGAATCGCGTTGACGGAGGAGTAACACTGGGGCGATCGGCCGATCGCTCGTATACGAAACGGGTCCGGCCGACGTCCCGCGCGCGGCAACGGCGCCGAGCGCAGCTACCGGTGCCGTACCGGTGAAGCCGTGTCAGAAAGGGACCTGCCCCGTGACCACGCGACCCGACCCCAAGGCTTCCCTCGACCGTCTGCGGGTCGAGGTGGAGCGCCGCAACCCCGCGGAGCCCGAGTTCCACCAGGCCGCCCGCGAGGTCCTGGAGACGCTCGCGCCCGTGCTCGCCGCGCGGCCCGAGTACGCGGATCCGGGGCTCGTGGAGCGGTTGGTCGAGCCGGAGCGGCAGATCATGTTCCGGGTCCCGTGGCAGGACGACCGGGGGCGGATCCACGTCAACCGCGGCTTCCGCGTCGAGTTCAACAGCGCCCTCGGCCCGTACAAGGGCGGTCTGCGCTTCCACCCCTCGGTGAACCTGGGCATCATCAAGTTCCTGGGCTTCGAGCAGATCTTCAAGAACGCGCTCACCGGGCTCGGCATCGGCGGCGGCAAGGGCGGCAGCGACTTCGACCCGCAGGGCCGCAGCGACGCCGAGGTCATGCGCTTCTGCCAGTCCTTCATGAGCGAGCTGTACCGGCACATCGGCGAGTACACCGACATCCCCGCCGGGGACATCGGCGTCGGCGCCCGCGAGATCGGCTACCTGTTCGGCCAGTACCGGCGCATCACCAACCGCTGGGAGGGCGGCGTCCTCACCGGCAAGAGCGCGGGCTGGGGCGGCTCGCTGATCCGCCCGGAGGCCACCGGGTACGGCAACGTGCTCTTCGCCGAGGCCATGCTGCGCGCCCGCGGTGAGGACCTGGAGGGGCAGACGGCGGTCGTCTCCGGCTCCGGCAACGTGGCGATCCACACCATCCAGAAGCTGGCCGCCCTCGGCGCCAACCCGGTCACCTGCTCGGACTCCGGCGGCTACGTCGTCGACGAGAAGGGCATCGACCTGGAACTGCTGCGCCAGATCAAGGAGGTCGAGCGGGGCCGGGTGAGCACGTACGCCGAACGCCGGGGCGCCTCCGCGCGGTTCGTGCCGGACGGGCGCGTCTGGGAGGTGCCGGCGGACATCGCCCTGCCGTCGGCCACCCAGAACGAGCTGAACGCCGCCGACGCCGACGCCCTCGTCCGCAACGGCGTGAAGGCGGTCTCCGAGGGCGCGAACATGCCCACCACGCCCGAGGCCGTGCAGCTGTTCCAGCGGGCCGGGGTGGCCTTCGGACCCGGCAAGGCGGCCAACGCCGGCGGGGTCGCGGTCAGCGCGCTGGAGATGACGCAGAACGCCTCGCGCATGTCGTGGAAGGCCGACCAGGTCGAGAGCGAGCTGGCCCGCATCATGACCGACATCCACACCACCTGCGCCGAGACGGCCGAGCGCTACGGCGCCCCGGGCGACTACGTGACCGGTGCGAACATCGCCGGCTTCGAGCGGGTGGCGGACGCGATGCTGGCCCAGGGCGTCATCTGACCCGCCGCGGGAGGCACGCGCACGGCGGCCCAGGGTTTGACCTGCGTCACGCTCGGGGTATTGTCTCCGGCTCGATTGGCCAGGCCCCTGCCCCGTATGGCAGACTAGCGGGGTTGCTCGGTCGAGTGTTGATGCTGCGCGCCTCCCGCCGGGAGGACCGGAAGCGAGTCCCACAGTACTCGTCGCCCTAACTGCCGAAAGGCAGCGCTGGGGCGGACGTACGGGAATCTTCCGGGAAGTGTCAGCGCGGCACCGACCAGGCACCCGGTGGGCCTCCTAGCTCCCGGCTTGCGGTTCCGGAAGGGCCGTGTTCCCACGCAGGGATGTTCGAACAAGGGACATCTGTGTCAGCGGGAGCGCGACACGCCCGACCGCGTGGGTCGGAGGAGGTCAAGGGAACACCGGGTTCCAGAGCGTATGAGAGACAGGACTACTGAGTAGCCATGGCGGGACAGAAGATCCGCATCCGGCTCAAGGCCTACGACCACGAGGTCATCGACTCTTCGGCGAAGAAGATCGTCGAGACGGTGACTCGCACTGGTGCGTCGGTCGCGGGCCCGGTGCCGCTGCCCACTGAGAAGAACGTGTACTGCGTCATCAAGTCGCCGCACAAGTACAAGGACTCGCGCGAGCACTTCGAGATGCGCACGCACAAGCGCCTGATCGACATCCTCGACCCGACCCCCAAGACCGTTGACTCTCTGATGCGACTCGACCTCCCGGCCGGTGTCGACATCGAGATCAAGCTCTGAGGCCGGTGATCTGAACGATGGCTAAGCAGATCAAGGGCATCCTGGGCGAGAAGCTCGGCATGACGCAGGTGTGGGACGCGAACAACCGCGTCGTCCCGGTCACCGTCGTCAAGGCGGGCCCCAACGTCGTCACCCAGGTCCGTACCAACGACGCCGACGGCTACGAGTCCGTCCAGCTCGCCTTCGGCGAGATCGACCCGCGCAAGGTGAACAAGCCCCTCAAGGGCCACTTCGCGAAGGCCGACGTCACCCCCCGTCGTCACCTCGTCGAGATCCGCACCGCGGACGCCTCCGAGTACACGCTGGGCCAGGAAGTCACCGCCGAGGTGTTCGAGGCCGGCGTGAAGGTCGACGTGACCGGCAAGAGCAAGGGCAAGGGCTTCGCCGGTGTCATGAAGCGCCACAACTTCCGTGGCCTCGGCGCCGGACACGGTACCCAGCGCAAGCACCGCTCTCCCGGTTCCATCGGTGGCTGCGCCACCCCGGGCCGTGTGTTCAAGGGCCTCCGTATGGCGGGTCGCATGGGCAACGAGCGGGTCACCACCCAGAACCTGACCGTCCACGCCGTTGACGCGGAGAAGGGTCTGCTGCTCATCAAGGGCGCGGTTCCTGGTCCGAACGGCGGCCTCGTCCTGGTCCGCACCGCGGCCAAGGGGGCCTGAGGTAACCGATGAGCACTGTTGACATCCTTTCGCCGGCTGGCGACAAGGCCGGTTCCGTCGAGCTCCCCGCGGAGATCTTCGGCGTAGAGAAGATCAGCGTTCCGCTGCTCCACCAGGTCGTCGTCGCCCAGCTGGCCGCTGCCCGTCAGGGCACGCACAAGACCAAGACCCGTGGCGAGGTCCGTGGTGGCGGCAGGAAGCCGTACCGCCAGAAGGGCACCGGTCGCGCCCGTCAGGGTTCGACCCGCGCGCCGCAGTTCGCCGGTGGTGGCGTCGTGCACGGTCCCGTGCCGCGTGACTACTCGCAGCGGACCCCGAAGAAGATGAAGGCCGCGGCCCTGCGCCACGCCCTCACCGACCGGGCCCGCAACAACCGCATCCACGTCGTCTCCGGCGTGATCGAGGGCGACAACCCGTCCACGAAGGCCGCGAAGAGCCTGCTCGGCAAGATCTCGGAGCGCAAGAACCTGCTCCTGGTCGTCGAGCGCGCCGACGAAGCCGCGTGGCTGTCCGCCCGCAACCTGCCCCAGGTCCACATCCTGGAGCCGGGCCAGCTGAACACGTACGACGTTCTCGTCTCGGACGACGTGGTCTTCACCCAGGCCGCGTTCGAGTCCTTCGTGTCGGGCCCGAAGGCCGATGACACCGAAGGGAGCGAGGCCTGATGGCTATCCGTCACCCCGCTATTGCCTCCAAGGCCGCGAAGAAGGCCAAGGCCGCTCGCGTCGCCAAGGCGCGCCGCCACGCCGCCGAGGGCAAGAACACCGTCGTCACTCCGGTGAGCAAGTCGTACACGGACCACCGTGACGTCCTGCTGAAGCCGGTCGTGTCGGAGAAGAGCTACGCGCTCCTCGACGAGAACAAGTACACGTTCATCGTCGACCCGAACGCCAACAAGACCCAGATCAAGCAGGCCGTCCAGGCGGTCTTCGACGTCAAGGTCACTGGGGTCAACACGATCAACCGCGCCGGCAAGCGCAAGCGGACCCGCACCGGGTTCGGCCAGCGTGCCGCCACCAAGCGCGCGATCGTGACCCTCGCCGAGGGCGACCGTATCGACATCTTCGGCGGTCCGACCGCGTAAGCGGGTCGGATCGTCCGATATCGGACGAGGACTGAGAAATGGGAATCCGCAAGTACAAGCCGACTACGCCGGGCCGCCGTGGCTCCAGCGTCGCCGACTTCGTCGAGGTCACGCGGTCCACGCCGGAGAAGTCGCTGGTCCGCCCGCTGCACAGCAAGGGCGGCCGTAACAACGCCGGTCGTGTGACCGTTCGCCACCAGGGTGGCGGACACAAGCGCGCCTACCGCGTGATCGACTTCCGTCGTCACGACAAGGACGGCGTGCCGGCGAAGGTCGCGCACATCGAGTACGACCCCAACCGCACCGCGCGCATCGCGCTGCTGCACTACGCCGACGGCGAGAAGCGCTACATCCTCGCCCCGCGCAACCTGCAGCAGGGTGACCGCGTCGAGAACGGTCCCGGGGCCGACATCAAGCCGGGCAACAACCTGGCGCTCCGCAACATCCCGGTCGGTACCACGATCCACGCGATCGAGCTCCGTCCCGGTGGCGGCGCCAAGTTCGCCCGCTCCGCCGGTGCCTCGGTGCAGCTGCTCGCGAAGGAGGGCCAGATGGCCCACCTCCGCATGCCGTCCGGTGAGATCCGCCTGGTCGACGTGCGCTGCCGCGCCACCGTCGGCGAGGTCGGCAACGCCGAGCAGAGCAACATCAACTGGGGCAAGGCCGGCCGCAAGCGCTGGCTGGGCGTCCGCCCGACCGTTCGTGGTGTGGCGATGAACCCGGTTGACCACCCGCACGGTGGTGGTGAGGGCAAGACCTCCGGTGGTCGCCACCCGGTCTCCCCGTGGGGTCAGAAGGAGGGTCGTACTCGTTCGCCGAAGAAGGCTTCGAACAAGTACATCGTCCGCCGCCGCAAGACGAACAAGAAGCGCTAGGAGCGGGTTTAGATGCCGCGCAGTCTCAAGAAGGGGCCCTTCGTCGACGACCACCTGATCAAGAAGGTGGACGCCCAGAACGAAGCCGGCACCAAGAACGTCATCAAGACCTGGTCCCGTCGCTCCATGATCGTGCCGGCCATGCTCGGCCACACGCTCGCGGTGCACAACGGCAAGACCCACATCCCGGTGTTCGTCACCGAGGCGATGGTCGGCCACAAGCTCGGCGAGTTCTCGCCGACGCGCACCTTCCGGGGCCACGTCAAGGACGACCGGAAGTCGAAGCGCCGCTAGTAGCGGATCGCATTCAGACACGTAAGAAACTGAAGGGACAACCATGGAAGCCAGGGCCCAGGCGCGGTACATCCGCGTCACGCCCATGAAGGCCCGCCGCGTGGTGGACCTCATCCGTGGCATGGACGCCACGGAGGCCCAGGCTGTTCTGCGATTCGCTCCGCAGGCAGCCTCCGTGCCGGTCGGCAAGGTGCTCGACAGCGCCATCGCCAACGCCGCGCACAACTACGACCACACGGACGCCTCCTCGCTGTTCATCAGCGAGGCGTACGTCGACGAGGGCCCGACCCTGAAGCGGTTCCGGCCGCGCGCCCAGGGCCGTGCCTACCGGATCCGCAAGCGGACCAGCCACATCACCGTGGTCGTCGCCAGCAAGGAAGGAACCCGGTAATGGGCCAGAAGGTTAACCCGCATGGGTTCCGGCTCGGTGTCACCACGGACTTCAAGTCCCGGTGGTACGCCGACAAGCTGTACAAGGACTACGTCAAGGAAGACGTCGCCATCCGTCGGATGATGACGTCCGGCATGGAGCGCGCCGGTATCTCGAAGGTGGAGATCGAGCGCACCCGTGACCGCGTGCGTGTGGACATCCACACCGCTCGCCCGGGCATCGTCATCGGCCGCCGCGGCGCCGAGGCCGACCGCATCCGCGGTGACCTGGAGAAGCTGACCGGCAAGCAGGTCCAGCTGAACATCCTCGAGGTCAAGAACCCGGAGACGGACGCTCAGCTGGTGGCCCAGGCCGTCGCCGAGCAGCTCTCCTCCCGCGTCTCCTTCCGCCGTGCCATGCGCAAGAGCATGCAGTCGGCGATGAAGGCCGGCGCCAAGGGCATCAAGATCCAGTGCGGTGGCCGCCTCGGTGGCGCCGAGATGTCCCGCTCGGAGTTCTACCGCGAGGGCCGCGTGCCCCTGCACACGCTCCGCGCGAACGTGGACTACGGCTTCTTCGAGGCCAAGACGACCTTCGGCCGCATCGGTGTGAAGGTCTGGATCTACAAGGGCGACGTCAAGAACATCGCCGAGGTCCGCGCCGAGAACGCCGCGGCCCGTGCGGGTAACCGCCCGGCCCGTGGTGGCGCCGACCGCCCGGCCCGTGGTGGCCGTGGTGGCGAGCGTGGCGGGCGCGGTCGTAAGCCGCAGCAGGCTGCCGGCGCCGAGGCCCCCAAGGCCGAGGCTCCCGCCGCCGCTCCGGCTGAGAGCACCGGAACGGAGGCCTGACCGTCATGCTGATCCCCCGTAGGGTCAAGCACCGCAAGCAGCACCACCCGAAGCGCAGCGGTATGTCCAAGGGTGGAACGCAGGTTGCGTTCGGCGAGTACGGCATCCAGGCGCTGACCCCGGCCTACGTGACGAACCGCCAGATCGAGGCGGCTCGTATCGCGATGACCCGCCACATCAAGCGTGGCGGCAAGGTCTGGATCAACATCTACCCGGACCGTCCCCTCACCAAGAAGCCGGCCGAGACCCGCATGGGTTCCGGTAAGGGTTCGCCGGAGTGGTGGATCGCCAACGTCAAGCCCGGACGCGTCATGTTCGAGCTGTCGTACCCCAACGAGAAGATCGCCCGTGAGGCCCTGACTCGCGCAGCCCACAAGCTGCCGATGAAGTGCCGGATCGTCAAGCGCGAGGCAGGTGAAGCGTGATGTCGGCCGGTACCAAGGCGTCCGAGCTGCGCGAGCTGGGCAACGAGGAGCTTCTGGCGAAGCTCCGCGAGGCCAAGGAAGAGCTGTTCAACCTCCGCTTCCAGGCGGCCACGGGTCAGCTCGAGAACCACGGTCGGCTGAAGGCCGTCCGGAAGGACATCGCGCGGATCTACACCCTGATGCGCGAGCGTGAGCTGGGCATCGAAACGGTGGAGAACGCATGAGCGAGAGCAACGTGACTGAGAACAAGGAAGCCCGCGGTTTCCGCAAGACCCGTGAGGGTCTGGTCGTCAGCGACAAGATGGACAAGACCGTCGTCGTCGCCGTCGAGGACCGCGTCAAGCACGCGCTGTACGGCAAGGTCATCCGCCGTACCAGCAAGCTCAAGGCACACGACGAGCAGAACGCCGCGGGTGTCGGCGACCGCGTCCTCCTCATGGAGACCCGGCCGCTGTCCGCGACGAAGCGTTGGCGCATCGTCGAGATCCTCGAGAAGGCCAAGTAATTCCTGCGGGGCAAACCCGGCAGGTCAGTTCCGCCAGGCTCCGGGAGCCGCTCGCTGAGCGGCTCCCGGGGAACCGGCAGACAAACAGGAGATAGACGTGATCCAGCAGGAGTCGCGACTGCGTGTCGCCGACAACACTGGTGCGAAGGAGATCCTTTGCATCCGTGTGCTCGGTGGCTCCGGTCGCCGCTACGCGGGCATCGGTGACGTCATCGTCGCCACCGTCAAGGACGCGATCCCCGGTGGCAACGTGAAGAAGGGTGACGTCGTCAAGGCGGTCATCGTTCGCACCGTCAAGGAGCGCCGCCGTCCGGACGGCTCGTACATCCGCTTCGACGAGAACGCCGCCGTCATTCTGAAGAACGACGGCGACCCTCGCGGCACCCGTATCTTCGGCCCCGTCGGCCGTGAGCTGCGCGAGAAGAAGTTCATGAAGATCATCTCGCTCGCGCCGGAGGTGCTGTAAGCATGAAGATCAAGAAGGGCGACCTGGTCCAGGTCATCACCGGTAAGGACAAGGGCAAGCAGGGCAAGGTCATCGCGGCCTTCCCCCGCGAGGACCGTGTCCTGGTCGAGGGTGTCAACCGGGTCAAGAAGCACACCAAGGCCGGCCCGACCGCTCGCGGTTCCCAGGCCGGCGGCATCGTGACCACCGAGGCGCCGATCCACGTCTCCAACGTCCAGCTGGTCGTTGAGAAGGATGGCAACAAGGTCGTCACGCGTGTCGGCTACCGCTTCGACGACGAAGGCAACAAGATCCGCGTTGCCAAGCGGACGGGTGAGGACATCTGATGGCTACCACCACCACTCCGCGTCTGAAGACGAAGTACCGCGAGGAGATCGCGGGCAAGCTGCGTGACGAGTTCAAGTACGAGAACGTCATGCAGATCCCCGGCCTCGTCAAGATCGTGGTCAACATGGGTGTGGGCGACGCCGCCCGCGACTCGAAGCTGATCGAGGGCGCCATCCGCGACCTCACCACGATCACCGGTCAGAAGCCGGCCGTCACCAAGGCCCGCAAGTCCATCGCGCAGTTCAAGCTGCGTGAGGGTCAGCCGATCGGTGCCCACGTCACGCTCCGTGGCGACCGCATGTGGGAGTTCCTGGACCGCACCCTGTCGCTCGCGCTCCCGCGCATCCGCGACTTCCGCGGTCTGTCCCCCAAGCAGTTCGACGGCCGTGGCAACTACACCTTCGGTCTCACGGAGCAGGTCATGTTCCACGAGATCGACCAGGACAAGATCGACCGCGTCCGGGGTATGGACATCACCGTGGTCACCACGGCGACCAACGACGCTGAGGGCCGCGCGCTCCTTCGTCACCTCGGCTTCCCCTTCAAGGAGGCGTGAGCGAGATGGCGAAGAAGGCTCTGATCGCTAAGGCTGCTCGCAAGCCCAAGTTCGGTGTGCGTGGCTACACCCGCTGCCAGCGCTGCGGCCGCCCGCACTCCGTGTACCGCAAGTTCGGCCTGTGCCGCGTGTGCCTTCGTGAGATGGCTCACCGTGGCGAGCTGCCGGGCGTGACCAAGAGCTCCTGGTAATCCCCCCTTTCAGGGATAACCAAGGCTCTCGGTAAGCAGACTGGGCGGCAGGACGCCCAGCCCGCATGCCTTAGGCTTGTGGGGTTGGGCGTCTGTCGCCGCCCGTACGACTTACTACGCCGTAGGTCCACCGCGCCGCACCCGTCCCGTCTCGGATCGGGGAGAGGGATGGCGCACCAGGAAACCCCGGCGAGAGAGGCCGAAGGCCAATTCATGACCATGACTGATCCGATCGCAGACATGCTTACGCGTCTGCGGAACGCGAACTCGGCGTACCACGACACCGTGGCGATGCCGCACTCGAAGATCAAGTCGCACATCGCGGAGATCCTCCAGCAGGAGGGCTTCATCACGGGCTGGAAGGTCGAGGACGCCGAGGTCGGCAAGAGCCTCGTTCTCGAGCTGAAGTTCGGCCCGAACCGTGAGCGCTCCATCGCGGGCATCAAGCGGATCTCCAAGCCCGGTCTCCGGGTGTACGCGAAGTCCACCAACCTGCCGAAGGTGCTCGGCGGCCTGGGCGTGGCCATCATCTCCACGTCGCACGGTCTCCTCACCGACAAGCAGGCCGGCAAGAAGGGCGTGGGTGGGGAAGTCCTCGCCTACGTCTGGTAGCAGAAGGGAACGGAGGAAACAGCTATGTCGCGCATCGGCAAGCTCCCCATCGCGGTTCCCGCCGGCGTGGACGTCACCATCGACGGCCGTACGGTCAAGGTCAAGGGCCCCAAGGGCGAGCTGACCCACACCGTCTCGGCGCCGATCGAGGTCGCCAAGGGCGAAGACGGCACCCTGTCGGTGACCCGCCCGAACGACGAGCGTCAGAACAAGGCCCTGCACGGCCTGTCCCGCACGCTGGTGGCGAACATGATCACCGGCGTGACCCAGGGTTACGTGAAGAAGCTCGAGATCAGCGGTGTCGGTTACCGCGTGACCGCCAAGGGTTCGAACCTCGAGTTCGCCCTCGGTTACAGCCACCCGATCACGGTCGAGGCCCCCGAAGGCATCACCTTCAAGGTCGAGGCGCCCACGCGCTTCTCGGTCGAGGGCATCGACAAGCAGAAGGTCGGTGAGGTCGCGGCCAACATCCGCAAGCTGCGCAAGCCCGACCCGTACAAGGCCAAGGGCGTCAAGTACGAGGGCGAAGTCATCCGCCGCAAGGTCGGAAAGGCGGGTAAGTAAGCCATGGCATACGGACAGAAGATCCTCAAGGGCGACGCCTACAAGCGCGCCGCGATCAAGCGCCGCCACATCCGGATCCGTAAGCACATCAACGGTACGGCGGAGCGTCCGCGTCTGGTCGTTACCCGTTCGAACCGCCACATCGTGGCCCAGGTGATCGACGACATCAAGGGTCACACCCTGGCGTCCGCGTCCACCCTGGACACCTCGATCCGCGGTGGCGAGGGCGACAAGTCCGCGCAGGCCAAGCAGGTCGGCGCCCTGGTCGCCGAGCGTGCCAAGGCCGCCGGTGTCGAGGCTGTCGTGTTCGACCGTGGTGGCAACCAGTACGCCGGGCGCATCGCTGCCCTGGCGGACGCCGCCCGCGAAGCCGGGCTCAAGTTCTGAGCCTGCCGTAGCTAGCGGAAACAGAGAGAGGTAAATCCAATGGCTGGACCCCAGCGCCGCGGTGGCGGTGCCGGTGGCGGCGAGCGGCGGGACCGGAAGGGCCGTGACGGCGGCGCAGCTGCCGCCGAGAAGACCGCGTACGTTGAGCGCGTTGTCGCGATCAACCGCGTCGCCAAGGTTGTGAAGGGTGGTCGTCGCTTCAGCTTCACCGCGCTGGTCGTGGTGGGCGACGGTGACGGCACCGTGGGTGTCGGTTACGGCAAGGCCAAGGAGGTGCCGGCCGCCATCGCCAAGGGTGTTGAGGAGGCCAAGAAGCACTTCTTCAAGGTCCCCCGTATCCAGGGCACCATCCCGCACCCGATCACGGGTGAGAAGGCTGCCGGCGTCGTGCTGCTCAAGCCCGCGTCCCCCGGTACCGGCGTTATCGCCGGTGGCCCGGTGCGTGCGGTGCTCGAGTGCGCCGGTATCCACGACGTCCTGTCGAAGTCGCTCGGCTCGTCGAACGCGATCAACATCGTGCACGCGACCGTGGAGGCCCTGAAGGGCCTGCAGCGCCCCGAGGAGATCGCGGCCCGCCGTGGTCTGCCCCTCGAGGACGTCGCTCCCGCGGCTCTGCTGCGTGCGCGTGCCGGGGCTGGTGCTGCGTAATGGCTCAGCTCAAGATCACGCAGACGAAGTCGTACATCGGCAGCAAGCAGAACCACCGCGACACCCTGCGCTCCCTTGGTCTCAAGGGCATCAACACGCAGGTCGTCAAGGAGGACCGCCCCGAGTTCCGCGGCATGGTGCACACCGTCCGCCACCTCGTGACGGTCGAGGAGGTCGACTGATCATGGCGGAGCAGAACCCGCTCAAGATCCACAACCTCCGTCCGGCCCCCGGCGCCAAGACCGCGAAGACCCGTGTCGGTCGTGGTGAGGCGTCGAAGGGTAAGACGGCCGGTCGTGGTACCAAGGGCACCAAGGCCCGTTACCAGGTTCCGGAGCGCTTCGAGGGCGGCCAGATGCCGCTGCACATGCGCCTCCCGAAGCTGAAGGGCTTCAAGAACCCGTTCAAGACCGAGTACCAGGTCGTCAACCTGGACAAGCTCGCCTCCCTCTACCCCGAGGGCGGCGAGGTCACGGTCGCGGACCTGGTCGAGAAGGGTGCCGTTCGCAAGAACAGCCTCGTCAAGGTGCTCGGCCAGGGCGAGATCTCCGTGGCGCTGCAGGTGACGGTCGACGCCGTCTCCGGCTCCGCCAAGGAGAAGATCACCGCCGCCGGCGGCAGCGTCACCGAGCTCGTCTGAGTGCATCAGGCGTCTCGATGACTTGAGCGATCCCGACCGGGGATACCCCACAAATGGGGTATCCCCGGTTGGTCGTTCCAAGGGGGGCGGTCTCGCCGGTAAGGTGGCCTGCACTGCCCACTTTCACCGGGTGCTTCAATGAGGCACTCTGAGCGGCAGTTGACCGTTAGCTAAGTCGTTCCCTATCAGTCGAACCTCAGACCGTCACCCTTGACGCAGTTGCGCGGGGGTCGCAGGAGGCACCGTGCTCACCGCGTTCGCCCGGGCGTTCAAGACGCCCGACCTGCGCAAGAAGCTGCTCTTCACGCTCGGCATCATCGTGATCTACCGGGTCGGGACGCACATCCCGATCCCCGGCGTCGACTACCGGGCCGTTCAGGTCTGTATCGACCAGGCGAGCACGAACCAGGGCATCTTCGGCCTGGTCAACATGTTCAGCGGCGGTGCGCTGCTGCAGATCACGATCTTCGCGCTCGGCATCATGCCGTACATCACGGCGAGCATCATCCTGCAGCTGCTGACCGTCGTGATCCCGCGTCTGGAGGCCCTGAAGAAGGAGGGCCAGTCGGGTACCGCGAAGATCACGCAGTACACCCGTTATCTCACGGTCGCGCTCGCCATCCTCCAGGGCACCGGCCTGGTCGCCACGGCCCGCAGCGGCTCGCTGTTCCCGCAGTGTGCTGTCGCCGGCCAGATCGTCCCGGACCGCTCCATCTTCACGACCATCACGATGGTCATCACCATGACCGCCGGTACGGCCGTCGTCATGTGGCTCGGTGAGCTCATCACCGACCGCGGCATCGGCAACGGCATGTCGATCCTGATGTTCATCTCGATCGCCGCGACCTTCCCGGCCGCGCTGTGGGCCATCAAGCAGCAGGGCGACCTGGCGGACGGCTGGATCGAGTTCGGCACGGTGATCCTCGTCGGCCTGGTCATGGTCGGCCTGGTGGTCTTCGTCGAGCAGGCCCAGCGCCGTGTACCCGTGCAGTACGCCAAGCGCATGATCGGCCGCCGTTCCTACGGCGGCACGTCGACCTACATCCCGCTCAAGGTGAACCAGGCGGGTGTGATCCCCGTCATCTTCGCTTCGTCGCTGCTCTACATCCCGGCACTGATCGTCCAGTTCTCCGGATCGAACGCCGGTTGGGCCTCCTGGATCCAGCAGAATCTGGCCAGTACGTCGGCCCCGGTTCACATCGCTCTGTACTTCCTTCTGATCGTCTTCTTCGCGTTCTTCTACGTGGCCATCTCGTTCAACCCCGAGGAAGTCGCGGACAACATGAAGAAGTATGGTGGCTTCATCCCGGGCATCCGGGCTGGCCGACCGACCGCTGAGTACCTGTCGTACGTGCTCAACCGGATCACGTGGCCGGGCTCGCTGTACTTGGGTCTGATCGCTCTCGTGCCGACGATGGCGTTGGCTGGTTTCGGGGCAGACCAGAACTTCCCGTTCGGTGGGACCAGCATCCTCATCATCGTGGGTGTGGGTCTTGAGACGGTGAAGCAGATCGAGAGCCAGCTCCAGCAGCGCAATTACGAAGGGTTCCTCCGCTGATGCGAATCGTCCTCGTCGGGCCGCCGGGTGCCGGGAAGGGAACGCAGGCCGCGTTCCTGGCCAAGAACCTGTCGATCCCGCACATCTCCACGGGCGACCTGTTCCGCGCCAACATCAGCCAGCAGACGGACCTCGGCAAGCTCGCGAAGTCCTACATGGACGCGGGCAACCTGGTGCCGGACGAGGTCACCATCGGGATGGCCAAGGACCGCATGGAGCAGCCGGACGCCGAGAACGGCTTCCTGCTCGACGGCTTTCCGCGCAACGTGTCGCAGGCCGAGGCGCTCGACGAGATGCTCCGCTCCGAGAGCATGAAGCTCGACGCGGTGCTGGATCTCGAGGTCCCCGAGGACGAGGTCGTCAAGCGGATCGCCGGGCGGCGGATCTGCCGCAAGGACTCCAGCCACGTCTTCCACGTGACGTACAGCCGGCCGAAGCAGGAAGGCGTCTGCGACGTCTGCGGCGGCGAGCTGTACCAGCGGGACGACGACTCGGAGGAGACCGTCCGCAAGCGGCTCGAGGTCTACCACACGCAGACCGAGCCGATCATCGACTACTACAAGGCGCAGGGGCTGGTCGTGACCATCTCCGCCCTCGGCAAGGTCGAGGAGGTCACGGCTCGCGCCATGCAGGCGCTGAAGCGTGACGAGGACGCCACGTAGGAGTCACCAGCTCGTACGGCGCAGCCGCGGTTCCCGGTCAGGGGGCCGCGGCTGCTGCATGGGGCGGGGTGTGCCGCCGCCCTTATGGTTGAGAAAAGTCCCGCAGTCCGGTCCGAGAAAGGCCCCGCCGCCATGGTGCAGATCAAGAACCCCGAGCAGATCGCCAAGATGCGCGAGGCGGGGCTGGTCGTCGCCGCCATCCACACGGCCACCCGGGAGGCCGCGGTGCCCGGGGCCAGCACCAAGGACCTGGACGAGGTCGCGCGCAAGGTGCTCGCCGAGCACGGGGCCAAGTCGAACTTCCTGGGCTACGGCGGCTTTCCGGCGACGATCTGCACGTCCGTGAACGACGTCGTCGTCCACGGCATCCCCTCGGAGGACGTCGTCCTCAAGGACGGCGACATCATCTCCATCGACTGCGGCGCCATCGTCGACGGCTGGCACGGGGACGCCGCCTACACGGCCTTCGTCGGTTCCGGGCACGCCCCCGAGCTGGTGGAGCTCTCCCGGGTGACCGAGGAGTCGATGTGGGCCGGCATCGCGGCCATGAAGCAGGGCAACCGCCTCGTGGACATCTCCCGCGCCATCGAGACGTACATCCGTCGCCAGCCCAAGCCGGGCGGCGGCCGCTACGGAATCATCGAGGACTACGGCGGCCACGGCATCGGCACCGAGATGCACATGGACCCGCACCTGCTGAACTACGTGGAACGCCGGCGCGGCAAGGGCCCCAAGCTCGTCCCCGGCTTCTGCCTGGCCATCGAGCCCATGGTCTCCCTCGGCACCCCGAAGACCGAGGTGCTCGAGGACGACTGGACCGTGATCACGACCGACGGCACCTGGTCCTCCCACTGGGAGCACTCCGTGGCGCTGACGGAGCAGGGCCCGCTGGTCCTGACGGCACCGGACGGCGGCAAGGCGAAGCTGGCGGAGCTCGGGGTGACGGCGGCGCCCGATCCGCTGGGATGACCGACGGCCGGAGGCCGGCGCAGCCGCACGAAGCCTTGAGGCGCCCCGGGCCTCAAGGCGGATCCGGATCCGCCTGCGTAAGGATCTCCTCTGTGGGGCAGACTTCCCCGATTCGTGTTTCCGGGTGCCCTGACGTAGACTGACTCGTCGGCTCTTGTGTACCCGCATGTCTGCATGCGCTCGCTGAGAGTCGATCAAGGTAGTCGATTCGAAGGGCGAAGCGTGGCCAAGAAGCAAGGTGCCATCGAGATCGAGGGCACTGTCGTCGAGTCTCTTCCGAACGCCATGTTCAAGGTCGAGCTCCAGAACGGCCACCAGGTCCTGGCACACATCAGCGGCAAGATGCGTATGCACTACATCCGCATCCTCCCTGACGACCGGGTCGTGGTGGAGCTGTCTCCGTACGACCTCACGCGTGGCCGGATCGTCTACCGCTACAAGTAGATCTTGCCCGGGCCCCGGTTCCGCCGGGGCGTTGGCACTGACCCGGAGAACCTCACCCCATGAAGGTCAAGCCGAGCGTCAAGAAGATCTGCGACAAGTGCAGGGTGATCCGCCGTCACGGCCGGGTCATGGTGATCTGCGACAACCCGCGCCACAAGCAGCGCCAGGGCTGACGCACGACCCCACCCCTCTGCACCGCTATCGCAGAGATTCGCGCGACGCGAGCTGAATTTGTTCATACGCAGAGCCCGGGCGAGCGATCGCCTGACACCCCCGGTTCGGAGGCCGGGGACCCAGTTCGTACCTGGTACGGCGGCTGGGAACCGGTTCTGCGGAAGACCTCCGACAACCACCAGGAGCCATTGAATGGCACGCGTTTCCGGTGTTGACATCCCGCGCGAAAAGCGCGTGGAGATCGCCCTCACCTACGTGTTCGGTATCGGCCGGACTCTTTCGCAGCAGACGCTGGCCGCTGTCGGCGTCGACCCGAACACCCGCGTCCGCGACCTCTCCGAGGAGCAGCTCGTCGCGATCCGCGAGTACGTCGACAACAACATCAAGACCGAGGGTGACCTCCGTCGCGAGATCCAGGCCGACATCCGCCGCAAGGTCGAGATCGGTACCTACCAGGGTCTGCGTCACCGTCGCGGTCTGCCCGTCCGCGGTCAGCGCACCAGCACCAACGCGCGTACCCGCAAGGGCCCGCGTCGCGCCATCGCCGGTAAGAAGAAGCCGGGCAAGAAGTAGTCCACAGCGGACTTACCGTCCAGCGGTCTTCGCTGTAGGACCGACCACCTCCCGTAGGAGTACAGATGCCCCCCAAGGGTCGTCAGGGCGCTGCCAAGAAGGTACGCCGCAAGGAAAAGAAGAACGTCGCTCACGGCCACGCGCACATCAAGAGCACGTTCAACAACACGATCGTCTCCATCACGGACCCGTCCGGCAACGTGATCTCCTGGGCCTCCGCCGGCCACGTCGGCTTCAAGGGCTCCCGGAAGTCCACGCCGTTCGCCGCGCAGATGGCCGCCGAGTCGGCTGCCCGCCGCGCCCAGGAGCACGGCATGCGCAAGGTCGACGTGTTCGTCAAGGGCCCGGGTTCCGGTCGTGAGACCGCGATCCGCTCCCTGCAGGCCACGGGCCTCGAGGTCGGCTCCATCCAGGACGTCACCCCGACCCCGCACAACGGCTGCCGTCCGCCGAAGCGCCGTCGCGTCTGATCGCGCGCTTCACCGGGCTTTTCGGGCGGTACGGCTCCTCGGGGCCGTATCGCCCGTACCCTTGCAGTACCCGTCCCTCTTGCCGGGGGCGGTTTCCGTCGGGCGTCAAATAGCGGGCGTCCACGAATGAAGGATCTGATCCACACATGCTGATCGCTCAGCGTCCCTCGTTGACCGAAGAGGTCGTCGACGAGTTCCGCTCCCGGTTCGTGATCGAGCCGCTGGAGCCGGGCTTCGGCTACACCCTCGGCAACTCCCTGCGCCGCACCCTCCTCTCGTCGATCCCCGGCGCTGCTGTCACCAGCATCCGCATCGACGGTGTCCTGCACGAGTTCACCACCGTGCCGGGCGTCAAGGAGGACGTCACCGA